>CAYXDZ010000208.1:0-6356 GCA_964463815.1 uncultured Verrucomicrobiota bacterium
CTTCTGGAACGAGTATTGTGACTGGTATCTGGAGACGACGAAGGCGGTGCTGATGAGTGGTAGGAGCCGAGGTGACGAGGCTCAAACCAATGCGGAAGGCGAAACGCAAAGTGCGGAGGCTGAAGTTCAGAGCCTCCTCACGTCGGCTCCTACCGACTACGAGCTGCGCTGCCGGCGCTCCACGCTGGCGGTGATGGATTTCGTGCTCGGGAACACGCTGCGGTTGTTTCATCCCTTCGTGCCGTTCATCACCGAGGAACTGTGGCAGGGCATGGGGTTCAACGGCGACCTGCCCAAAGGTCAGGGCGGTCACACGATCATGTTCGCGCACTGGCCCAAGGCGTTCGACGGCGAGTTCCGCGATCACTACGGCCTCGACGACTGCTACCTGCAATTCGCCGAGAACAAGTACGAGACCGTGCGCCGCGGCCGGAACCTGCGCAGCCAGTTCAACATCCAGTCAAACCGCAAGGTGAACTTCATTCTCAAGCCGGCCGAGGAACTGATCCCGCACGACATCGCCGTGCTCAAGCTGTTGCTCAATGCCGAGACGTTGACCGTCGATGTGAACTACGCGCCGGCCAAGGGCGTGCCGATGATCCCGACGCCGCTGGGCGAGCTCTATCTGCCGCTGGAAGGCTTGATCGATGTCGAGGCCGAGAAGGCGCGGCTGACGAAGGAACTGGAGAAGGTGGCCGACGAGATCAAGAAAGTGCAGGTCAAACTGGCGAATCCGAGCTTCACGCAAAAGGTGCCGCCGGAAGTCTTGCGCGAGCACGAGGAACGGCTGGTCAACTGGCAGCAGCGAGAGCAGCAGATTCGGAACGCGCTGGATGTGCTGGAAGGGTAGGCTGGGGATCGGGGGGATTGTCCTCGTCCTCGTCCTCGTAATCGAACCGGAGGAGTCGAGGACGATTTTCCCCGCCCTTGCCAAGCGTCGTCACCTTTGCTTTCCTCCGCCCCTTGAATTTTGGCGCGCCCCGCCGCTTGTTTTCACTGCTTACTGAACACTGATTACCGCTTACTTTCAGCACCATGGCCCAACTGAACGACCATTACCTCAAGCTCAAGGCCGGCTATCTCTTCCCCGAGATCGCCCGCCGCGTCAAAGCCTTCTGCGACGCCAACCCCGACGCGGCCCAGCGACTCATCCGTTGCGGCATCGGCGACGTGACCGAGCCGTTGCCGCCGGCCGTGGTGGCCGCGCTGCACCGGGCCGTGGACGAGATGGCGGATCGAAGCACCTTCAAAGGCTACGGTCCCGAGCAGGGCTACGACTTTCTCCGGGCCGCCATCGCGAAGAACGACTTCCGCGACCAGGGCCTCGACGTGGCGGATGACGAAGTGTTTGTCAGTGACGGCTCGAAGTGCGATTGCGGCAACATCCTCGACGTGCTCGGCAGCAAGAACAAGATCGCCATCAGCGACCCGGTGTATCCCGTTTACGTGGACACGAACGTCATGGCCGGTCACACCGGTGAAGCGAATGACTCCGGTGCTTATGCGAAGCTGGTTTACCTCCCCTGCCGGCCGAGCAACGGCTTTGTTCCGGAGCCGCCGAAGAAACACGTGGACATCGTCTATCTCTGCTCACCGAACAATCCGACCGGTGCCGCGGCGACCCGCGACCAGCTGACGGCCTGGGTGAAGTACGCGCTCGAACACAAGTCGATCATCCTTTTCGACGCCGCCTACGAGGCTTACATCAGCGACCCGGCGATCCCGCATTCGATCTACGAGATCCCGGGTGCCCGCGACTGCGCGATCGAGTTCCGCAGCTTCTCGAAGAACGGCGGCTTCACCGGCGTGCGCTGCGCCTACACCGTGGTGCCCAAGACGCTGCTGGCCGCGACGCGCACGGGTGAGATGAAGCCGTTGCACCCGCTGTGGAACCGGCGGTCGGCGACGAAGTTCAACGGCGTGAGCTACATTGTCCAGCGCGCGGCCGAGGCGCTTTATTCCGATGAGGGCAAGGCGCAGGTGAAGGCGCTCGTCGAGCATTACATGGGGAACGCGGCGATCCTGCGGAAGGGCGCGAAGAAGGCCGGGCTGAAGGTCTTCGGCGGCGAAAACGCACCGTACATCTGGGTGCGCACGCCCAAGGGCGCCACGAGTTGGCAGACATTCGACAAGATTCTCGGCGAGGCGAATGTCGTTATCACGCCCGGTTCCGGTTTTGGCTCGAAGGGCGAGGGCTTCTTCCGAATCAGCGCGTTCAACAGCCGCGCGAACGCGGAGGAAGTCGCGCGCCGGTTGCAGGAGCTGAAGTGGTGATCGGGCCGCTTTGTCCGGCTCAATCTGAAAAGGAAAAAGCCCGCGGCAGAAGCTCGCGGGCTTTTGTTTCCAAGCAACCAACCTGTCCCTATGTGCTGCGAATAAAGTTTAAGCGGGCGAAGTCCGTGGGATTTGCCGCGGCCGCCGCGCCGTAGCCGGGCATGATCTCTTCAAGGCCGCTGTCGCCGTCGCCAAAGTAAGTGGAGAAGATTTCCGCCATGACCGCGCGATAGTCTGTGCGGCGGGAGAGGTAGCGGCCGGACTTCTGGAAAATTGGGCTGACACCCGAGGTGTCCCAGGTCGTCGGATCGCAGTTGTAAACGCCGCCGTTTACCGCGCCGCCGGCGGCGAACATCACGCATGCCTCGGCGTGGTCGGTGCCTTGCGAGCCATTCTCCTCCGAGGTGCGGCCGAACTCCGTCATGGTCACCACCAGCACGTCGTCCCACATGGATTGAAGGTCGCGATAAAGCGCCTGGAAACCGAGCGCGACTTGACCGAGCAGATTGGCGTGCTGACCGGTCACCTGCCCCTGGGCGGTGTGCGTGTCCCAGCCACCAATGTTCAGGCCGAGCACCTTGACGTTGGTGCGCTTGAGGAGCATGGCCGCCTCACGGAGACGGTTGCCCATGCTGCCGGTCGGATAGACCGCGCCGTTCTCGGGCGTGTAGGCGCCCTGATTCACCGCCGTCTGCAGGGTGTCGATGGTCGAGCCGAGCAGTTTGCCCGTGTCATGCACGAGCGAGCGGTAGAGCTTGCCTGACTGATCGGGAGCCGCGCCGTAAATGCCGAGCAAGCCGGAACCATTGGGTGAGCCCGCGGAGCCCGGAGCCTGGCCGAGGAAACGGCTGGCGGCCGTGGCACCACCGGACAAATTGTAGTTGGCGGCCGAGGTGAAGTTGGGAATCGGTTTGGCACCCTTGAGCGCCGTCAACTGGCTGCTCGAAAGACCCGCCGCGACGAAGGAATTGCTGAGGTCGTCCAGATCGATCGCCCGGTTGAGATGCCGGTAGAACATGCCTTCGGCGAGCGTGTCGTTGCCGGGCATGCCGGTCTCCCAATAGAACTCGCTGTCGAAGTGCGAACGGGACTGCCCGGAGTAAGCCACGCGGTGAAGGACGGCCAAATTGCCCGGCCCCGCCTGACCGTTGAGCGTCGAGTGGTTGTACACCTCCATGAACGGCTGGAGCGCGGGATGAAAACTGGCGAAGCCGTTGCCGGAATCAATCGCGAGGTTTTCGGGAATGTAGAGCGTGGGCCGCATGTTGGCGTTGTACGCGGGATCGCCATGCGGGATGACGGTGTTGAGGCCGTCGTTGCCACCGCGCTGGAAGATGAAGATCAGCCGCTTGTTGTTGCTCTCGGTGCCCGCATACAGGTTGCGGTTGAACAGCACCGGCGTGAAGAGGTTGGCGCTGATCGCGCCCCAGGTGAGCAACCCGGAGCTCTTCAGAAAGCTGCGTCGTGTGAGGTCCATATTCGTGTTCGTTGAGAGATTCCCGGGAGCGGATTGATCATTGATACTGCCAGTGCGGGAGCGAGAGGATGAGGCCGACCAATTCCCGGACGCGGGCGGCGTGATTTCCGTTGGTCGGATCGAGTGTCGAGGGACTGCCATTAACGGCGGTGTTGCCGTAGGTAACCAGCACAGAAACGTGCTCCGGCCGCAGTGTGCCTTGGAAAAACTTCTCATTGAAGTAATCCACGATGGCGGCCGCCGAGTTGAGATTGTTCGCCGCCACCCAACCGGGCAGATCCCACTGGTAACTGGCGTTGTTGTTGCCGGCGATCAACCGCGAAAACTCCACCCGCTGCAGCAACGTGCCGGAATCCATCCAGTCCTCGCCGCTCTCGGACCAGCCATTGGGCTCGTCGCGGGTGAAGAGATGCATGCCCAGGCGGTCGTTCCAGCTCGGGAGATTCGCCCCGGCACCCACCTGCGAATTCAACGCGCGCAAGGTGCTGTTGATGTATTCAACCGGTGTCTTGATCTTCGTCTTGTAGCCGGCTTCACCCCAGAAAACGTTGACCCGCGCGATGGGATCGATCACCGCGCGCATGACGGTGCCGAGATGACCCTTGCGGCCGTTGACCGGGGTGTTCCAGGCGGCGATGGCATTGTCCATCAGCGTGAGCAACTCCGCCGAAGCGGTGCGGTCGTGATACGTCGAGAGATTGATTTCATCCGACACAAACCGGTTGACCAGTTTCAAACAGATGAACTCGGCGACCGACGGGTGATCGACCATCGCGTCGATGACATCGGTGGCGTCCAGCAGACCATCCAGTCCCGTGCGATCACCGGGAATGTCCATCTGGTACGGCGTGCCGACAAAGAGCGACTTGGGGTTTGTGTCGTGCTGGTCGGGATCGAAACGAAAGGTCCAGATGCCGCCGGGGTTGCCATTCTCAATCGAGCCTGGGAGCAGGTTGCGCAAGACGATCTTGGGGGCGACCGCCGCGTCCGAACTGGAGAGCGAGACATTGTGCAACTGAATCGCCAGTACGTTTGGCTGGGGTGCTGGCAGCAGCAGATCTTTGAAGTTGTTCAGACTGAAGTCCACGTCGCTCAGCGGCTCGGAGCTGTTGCCGTTGGCGGGCGTGTTGAACGCGGGCGGGGTGCCGGTGTTGTTCATTTGGGTGTTGCGCCCCACTTCAACACCATTGAGATAGGCGACGAACCCGTCGTCTGCCTTGACGGAGAGTACGATGTTTTCCAGCGACTCGGGGTCAGCCACGGTGAAGCTGCGGCGAAGATAGAGCGAGTAATAGCCAGGGTTCCCACCCGCTTGGCGCATGTCGGTCAGTTGCGTGCCGTACCAGCCGGTGGTGCCGTAGCCCACATCCGAATAACCGATGGGGGTCGCGCCATCGGTCCAGCCGGCATCATTGTAGGCTGGTTCCGTCCAGGCCGTGGTCGGGAGACTGTTCACCGGGGTCGGCTCGGTGGTGCCTTTGAAGTATTTCCAGCCACCGCCCAGGTCAACCAGCGCCGTGTCCGCAAACGTCACACTCGGATCGGTCGGCGGGTTGCGCGCAGAATCAGGATAATTGGGTGCGTCCTGCGGCCACATTTTCCGCACGGTCCAGCCGGTGAAGCAGCGGGCCAGTTCTTCGATGTCCGCCTGGGTGTAACGGTTGTCCACGCCGAAGGCGAAGAGCTCGAGAATTTCCCGGGCGTAGTTTTCGTTCGGCGCGCCCTTCACGTTCAGAATGTTGTCGAGGTAGATCAGCTGGGCGGGGCTGGTCGCGCTGTAGAGCAGCAGGTCGCCGAAGTGGCCGAGCGCGTTCTGATAGAAGAATTCGTGCTCCCGGTACTCGGCCTGCGCGGCTTCCAGCCCGGCCTGACTGTTTGACATGGCATCCGTTGCGTCGGAATTCCGGAGGTCGTCGAAGTAATCCTGCACCTTGTCGTAGTCCGTGGTGAAATGGTTTTCCCAGAATTCACCCAGCACCGCCTGAAGCTGGCGACGGGAATAGGTGCCGCGGAGATGCACCAACCGCTGGAGGTCATCGACGCTGCGGATGCGCTGTTGCGCGGGAACGCCCGGAGTCAGCGTCAGGGCCACGACTTCGGGATTCAGGGAGAAGTCCGAGCTGTCGAGCGAGACATTGAGCCCCACCACCGCAAGCACGTTGTCGCCGGGCTGAAGCAGGTTCTTGAAAGCCGTGATATCGATGCTTTCCGGGGAACCCGCCTCGTGATTCTGCGTCGCGAAGCTGCTGAAGACCGGCTCACCATTGACATTCGATCGCGAGATTTCCGTCCCGTTCAGATACGCGACAAAGCCGTCGTCATAATCGATGCGCAATTGCAGCAGATCGTAGCCGGCTGGGTTTGCGACGTTGAAAACTTTCCGCAAGTAAACCGACGAGTAGCCGTTTTGCATGTCCTCCAACTCGGTGGCGTCATCGTCATCGGCATAGCCGATGCCCGACCGACCGCTCAACCAAACGCTTTCATCGAACGCCAGGTTGCGCCAGGTGGCCGGCGGTTCGCTGGTGCCTTTGAAGTAGCGCACCGTATCGCCTGTTCGCACCAGCTTCGTCTCATCGGCTGGTTGAAAAGTGTAAAACAGCTC
>CAYXDZ010000209.1:0-6297 GCA_964463815.1 uncultured Verrucomicrobiota bacterium
CGGAAGAAATTCACCGCCAATTGCAAGCTCCAAGCTCACTCGTAACGATTGGGGAGATTGGGCACGCCCTTTTCGGGCCGACGATCCAAGCGGGCAAGCAAAGGCGTTCGTGCCATGAGGTCAACAGCGGCACCGCGTGATGATCCGGCTCTGGAACTGGCTTCCCTGCCCCACGCTTGCCACCAGCACACCAGTTTCCTAACCTTTCATCATGCTTCAGACCGGCATTCTCAACCCGCAGTTGCTCTCGCTCATCAGTCGCGTGCGCCACACCAACACGCTGGTCATCGCCGACCACGCGTTTCCATTCTGGCCGCAACTCGAGACGGTCGATCTGGCACTGGTCGCCGGGGTGCCGACCGTGCCACAGGTGCTCGACGCACTGCTGGCCAACTGGAAATGCGGTGCGGTCTGGATGGCCGCCGAGTTCAAGCAGCACAACGATCGCAAGACGGTGAATACTTTTCGGCGGGCGTGTGGCGGCGTGCTGATCCAGTTTGAGCCGCACCTCGAATTAAAGCGACGGGTGCCGCTGGCCATCGGTTTGATCCGCACCGGGGAAACCACGATCTACGGGAACATGCTCCTGGAATCGGCGTGAGAAAATCAACAGATCGCCTTACCGGCACAAGCAATCGGGGGGCTTCGCGCTTGACCCCTCGGCAAGCGGACCCGGAAGCTGCCGAAGGATCGCCGCGATTGCACACCCCTTCAGCTCATGAGCCAGACACTCTTCCTTTCACCGCCTTCATTCGACGGGTTCGATGGCGGCGCCGGTTCGCGCTACCAGGCGCGGCGCGAGGTCACCAGCTACTGGTATCCGACCTGGCTGGCGCAACCGGCCGCCTTGGTGCCGGGTTCCAAACTACTCGATTGTCCACCGCATGGAATCGGCGTCACGGAGTGCCTGGAACAGGCGAAGGCTTATGACCACGTCATTATTCATACTTCCACGCCGTCGCTGCGCAACGATTGCAAAGTCGCCGAGGCGATCAAAGCACAGCGACCGGAGACGCGGATTGGCTTTGTTGGCGCGCACGCCGCCGTGTTGCCGGCCGAAACGCTGAAGGCTTCACCGGCCATCGATTGGGTGGGGCGCAAGGAATTCGACTTCACCTGCCAGGAAGTCGCCGAGGGCCGTGAACTTGCGACTGTCCAAGGGCTTTCTTACCGGGATCGCGACGGCAAGATCCGGCACAATCCCGAGCGCGAGTTGATCCAGGACATGGATGCGCTGCCGTGGGTGGCGGACGCGTATCAACGCGATCTCCAGATCGAGAAGTATTTCATCGGCTACCTGTTGCATCCTTACGTGTCGCTGTACACCGGTCGCGGGTGTCCCGCGCAATGCACGTTCTGTCTCTGGCCGCAAACGATCGGCGGGCACAAGTATCGCGTGCGCTCGGCGCAAAACGTCGCCGACGAGATGGCCTACATGAAGCGGCTCTTTCCCCAGGTGAAAGAGTTTTTCTTCGACGATGATACCTTCACGGCCAACCTGCCGCGCGCCCGTGAGATCGCGAAGAAACTCGCGCCGCTCGGTCTGACCTGGAGCTGCAACAGCCGCGCGAATCTCGACTACGACACGATCCGTTTTTTCAAGGACTGCGGACTACGGCTGTTTCTCGTGGGTTACGAAAGCGGCAGCGACACGATTCTGCGGAATATCAAGAAAGGCGTGACCACGGACGAGATGCGGCGCTTCACCAAGGACTGTCACCGGGCGGGCGTGACGGTTCACGGGACGTTCATCCTTGGGTTGCCGGTGGAGACGCCGGAAACCATCGAGCGGACCATCAACTTTGCGCGCGAGTTGGACGTTTTCAGCATCCAGGTGTCGCTTGCGGCCCCCTACCCCGGCACCGAACTGTTCGAGCACGCGCGGATGAACGGCTGGTTCACGCAGCGGGACAAGACCGATCTCGTGGAGGGCGACGGCTTCCAGCAGAGCACGCTCGAGTATCCGGGGCTGAACAAGGAACAAATTTTCGCGGCCTTGGAGGAGTTCTACCACCGCTATTACTTCAACCGGTTCGGCAAGCTGCTGGTGCCTCGCAAACCTTCCTGGCGCATCTTCAAGTCCATGCTGGAGGACCGCGATGTATTCAGCCGACGCCTGCGCGAAGGGATGGAGTTCTTCACCAGCCTGGCCCAACGACGGAGCGATCCGGCCGGTGCAACAAACTCTGCCAGTTAGGCCGGAGCCATGCTCTCTGGCCGACAAATGGCCGCAGCGAGCTCCACCGGCAGGTCGTCGATCAGGCCGGTCCAGTTGGGCGATTCACCGGCCAGGCCGTGCCGCCACACCGCGTAACGAAGCGTCAACATCGGGTCGGCCTGCAATGAGGGTTGTGCCAGCAGGCCGGCCAGATAACCGGCCAGCACGTCACCGCTGCCGCCTTGCGCCAACCAGGGACCACCCGTGCTGTTGACAAAGACTTCGCCGACCGCGCGGCCGATGAGTGTTTGGTGCCCTTTCAGCGTTACGTGACAACCGCCATATCGTTCGGACAGTTGACGCACCACCGCCAAACGATCCGCCTGCACTTGAGCCGTCTGGGCATCGAGCAGGCGAGCCGCTTCGCCGGGATGCGGAGTAATCACGCGGATGCCGGGTGCCGGCAAGTTTGCTGGAACCAGCCAATCCAATCCGCTCGCATCGGCGACTACGGCCCCGGGAAACTGGTGCCAAAAGTGTAACGTTTGTTTGCGGAGGCCCGTGGGAACGCTGGCAGCCGCGAGACCGGGCCCGAACAAAATGGCGGTGGTCCGATCCGGAAGCTCCCAATCCGCCGTCCACGGACGAACCATCGTGGATTTCAGTTGGGCGGCGACGGGAAAATACGTTTCGTCGGTGGTCACCACGGTGATCAATCCAGGCCGGGACGCTTGCGCACCGCGCGCAGCAAGCACGGCCGCCCCGTGGTAACCGAGACTGCCGGCCAGGATCACGACGTGGCCAAACGATCCCTTGTGCGAATCCCGGCGCCGGGCCGGTGGAAACCCGACAAAATCTTCGGCGTGAGACCAGGACAGGTCACTGGTCAACGGGCATTCAATGAGGCCGATGTCTGGTGCCAGCTCCAGCCGGCCGACGAATTCCGTGGCGAAGGGTTGAACCAGTCCTCGCTTTACCGCACCGAGCGTCAGTGTGAAGTCGGCGTTGATGGCGGCACCTTCCGGCCGCCCGGTGTCGCAGTTCAATCCCGAGGGTGTGTCCACCGCCAGCACCCGAACCTTGGCCTGGTTGAGACCATTGATAATTCGCTTCCAGCCGTCATCAAGCGGGCGGTTCAGGCCGATGCCAAAGAGCCCGTCAATGACCAGTGCCGGGCGCGTTTCAAGTGCCCTGGCAAGCTGGGGAAGTCCCTGGACTGGGTCGGTGATCTCGAGCAGTTCGACCAGGCGATCCTTCAAGTGCGGCCGTGCTTGGCGAACGTCGTCGCCGTTGTGACCCTTGCCGGCGAGCAGAAGCAATTGATCTCCCGCGCGCGTCAACCGGCGGGCGCGTTCTGCAACGAACTGGCCGACCCGGGCGATGACCGCCTCCTCGCGCTCGCCGGCCTGCCAGGTCGCCTGTTCCAACGCGCGCATCTGGGCCACACTCAAAATCGGACTGGGCATGGGCGAAGTATGGCGGGCGGGTCGCGGGAGATCGCAATCAAAAAGCAAAAGGCGGCGTGAAGGTGCAATCACCGTACGCCGCCATGGAACTCGATCAGCCGGCCGGTTGCCGGGAAGCAGGGGTCAACCTTCGGTGCCGGCAGCGCCTTGGTTGAACGCCACTTGCCGGATCAGTTCACGTTCCCGGTAGGAGAACTGAACCGCGTGATACAGGTTGGCGAACCGCTGGGCGCGCACGAGATACAGCCGGTTGACGCGCTTCAGGGAATACCTCACCGATGCAAAGTGGCCGGGCTTGTTCCAGAGCAGATAAAGCTCGGTGGCATCGGGGTCGCGCTGGGTCCTGGCACGGAATTCCTTCACCCGGTCCGTCAGGATGCGCTCGGCGATCTCCCAGGCCACGAGTGGATTGTGATAGTCCCGCGAGGAGGAATACTCCTTCCAGACGGCCGGCATGATCTGGTAGCGGCTGACTTCGCCGCTGCCGCCACGTTTGAAGTCGGCTCCATTGCGGTTGAAGGATTCCGCTCCGGACTCGAAGAGGCCCAGCGCATAAGGAAGTGGATCTGCCTTGAGGTTGGTGGTGAGGTGGAGGCCCAGGATCAGCGCGAACAGCGTTGTGATGGTCTTCATAGGTATGTTTGTCTTTCCCTCCGCCGAAGGCCACCAGTCCCGGCGAAGAGCGGCGCACACTATTCACGTCCTGAAATGAGTCAAGGGGTGATTTCCAGGAATTCCCGGACCCCGAAGTTGGCATTCCCGACAAACCATCTGGGTTTCAAAAGGTTAGCTCCGGGAATCCGGTTCCTGAAAAAAACTCAATAAAAAGGCCGTCAGCGGGTTAAAACGCCACTAACGGCCTAAAATGTACCAAAGCTGGAAAAAGTTGCCCAGGTTCACCTGGGTGAATCCCGCTTGATAAGGCTACTCTTCGACCACCTTGAAGACCCGGCTTTTCTCGGAGCGCTTGCGCTGGTTCTCGTCCAAGATCTTCTTGCGCAGGCGGAGGTTCTTGGGGGTGGCCTCGACAAACTCGTCGGAACCGATGTATTCGAGCGCCCGCTCCAAGCTCAGCTTGAGGGGGGCGTTCAACTGGATGCCCTTGCCGTCGCCTTGGCTGCGCATGTTGGTGAGCTTCTTTTCCTTCACCGGGTTCACGGGAATGTCATTTTCACGGGCGTTTTCACCCACGATCATGCCGGCATAGACCATGTCCCCGGGCTGAACCATGAGCCGGCCGCGCTCCTGAACCATGTTCAACGCGTAAGAAGTGGCCTCCCCGGAGTCCATCGAGACCAGCGAACCGTTCTTACGGGCTTCAATCTCGCCGCGATCCGCGCCGTACTCGTGGAACAGATGACTCATCACGCCCATGCCCCGGGTCTGGTTGACGAGATCCGTCTCAAAGCCGATCAAGCCACGCATCGGGATCAACGCCTCGATGGTCACCTGGTTGCCATGGTGGTTCATGTTGGTAATCTCCGCCTTGCGGAAGGCGAGGTTCTCCATGATCGCCCCCATGTTTTCCTGCGGAATCTCCACGAACAGCTTTTCAATCGGCTCCATCAGGGAACCATCGGCCATCCGCCGATAGAGCACCTCGGGGCGGCTCACCAACACCTCGTAGCCTTCACGGCGCATCTGCTCGACGAGGATGGCGATCTGCATCTCCCCGCGGCCGGCGACTTCAAAGACCTTGGGGTCGGAAGTTTGCTTGATCTTGAGCGCTACGTTGGTGCGCGTCTCCTTCACCAGGCGGTCCCAGATGTGCCGGGCGGTGACCAACTTGCCATCCTGACCGGCGAGCGGCCCGTCATTGACCGCGAATTCCATCTGAATGGTCGGCGGATCAATCGGGATGTACGGCAGCGCCGCGCGGGCTTCGGAATCACAAATCGTTTCACCGATGAACACGTCTTCAAAGCCGGTCAAACCGACAATGTCACCCGCATGGGCTTCCTGCACTTCGATGCGCTTCATGCCCTCGAAGTGGTAAATCATGGTGATCTTGCCCTTGCTGATCTTGCCATTGCCGTGCCGGCAGATGGCCGGATCGCCGACCTTGATCTTGCCCTCGTAAATCTTCCCGAACGCGATCCGCCCCAGGTAATCGCTGTAGTCGAGGTTGGCAACGAGCACCTGGAAACCATCTCCCGCATGCGCGCGCGGCGGCGGGATGTGTTTCACGATGGCGTCGAACAGCGGCTCCATCGTGCCCGTGACGTGCTCCAGTTCGGTCTTTGCATAGCCATCCTTTGCCGAACAATAAATGAAGGGAAAATCCAACTGCTCGTCCGTCGCGTTGAGCGACATGAACAACTCGAACACCTCGTCGAGCACCTTCTTGGGATTGGCGTTCTCCCGGTCGATCTTGTTGATCACCACAATCGGCTTGGCCCCCGCCTCGAGCGCCTTGCGCAGCACGAACCGCGTCTGCGCCTGCGGGCCCTCCGCTGAATCCACTACCAGCAGGACCCCGTCGATCATGTTCATGATCCGCTCGACTTCGCCGCCGAAATCCGCGTGGCCGGGAGTGTCCACGATGTTCACGTGGTAGTTCTTGTACTTGAAGGCGGCATTCTTCGCACGAATGGTGATGCCCTTCTCCTTTTCCAGGTCCATCGAGTCCATCAAGCGCTCCTCGGAAGACTCGTGCTGGTTGGCGCGGAAGGT
>CAYXDZ010000210.1:0-6285 GCA_964463815.1 uncultured Verrucomicrobiota bacterium
ATCCGCACCCACCGCCCATTGCCTCGTTCACACATTATGAAAAAATCATTCCTCACTCTGACCGCGCTGGTGGTGTCACTGGCGCTCACGTTGTCCGCCGTTGCGCAGGACGTGCCGTTGCGTGTGGTGGTTTCCACCCCGGACCTCAAGAGTCTCGCCGAACGTCTCGGCGGCGAACACGTCCGCGTCTTCTGCCTTACCAAGGGGCCGGAAGATCCGCATGTCGTGGAAATCCTGCCGAGCTTTGTGCGGGAAACTAGGCAGGCCGAACTGTTCATCCAGGTGGGCCTCGGCCTCGAAAACGCCTGGCTCGAAGACCTGCTCACCCGCGCGGCGAACGATCGCGTGAAACCCGGCGGTCCGGCCAACTTAAACCTCGGCACCGGGGTGCGGCGCCTTGCCGATGCCGATGATGCCGACGCCGACGCCGACGCCGTGCCCGGCAGCTTCCATGAGGAGGGCAACCCGCATTACCTGCTCGATCCGGTTGAAGGGCTGAAGGCGGCGCGGTTGATCTGCGACCAGTTCGTGGCGCTCCGGCCGGCCCGGAAGGCCGCGTTCGACGAACTGCACGCGAAGTTCGTCCGGGCCTGGGTGGTTACCTATCTCGGCGAAGCCATCACCGCCCGCGCCGAGTTGGCGAAGATCGAGAACTTCGAAAGCTCCGATGCGCTCGAAGCTTACCTGGCCGAACTCACCCGGGACGCCCGGCCGACCGACGGCGTGGCCGGACTGCTCGCGCCGTTCAAGGGCACCGTCATCGTCGGTGACCACGATCTCTGGCCCTACTTCGCGCGGCGGTACGGGCTGGAGGTGCTCGGCTATCTCGAACCAAGTCCCGGCGTGCCGCCCACCACCCGGCACCTCGGCGAGCTCGTCGGCAAGATGAAGGAGGCGAAGGTTCGCGTCATCCTCACCGCGCCGTACTTCGACCAGCGCCACGGCCGGTTCGTCAGCCAGCGGACGAGCGCGAAGGTGGTGCCGATGGTTCATCAATGCGGGGGGCGGCCGGGTACGGATGATTACCTGGACATGGTGCAGTTCAACGCGACCCAGCTCGCCAACGCGCTGAAGGAGGGCGCGCGATGAACGGTCTTCCGTCAAACGCCCCGCCATTGGACCGCGTGCAGCCCCCCGCACCCAGGGCCGCGACTGGCGCGGAGGAAAGGCCCGTGCTCACCGTCGAGCAGGCCGACCTCGGCTACGGCCGGCAGGCGATTCTCAAGGACGTGAACGTTCAGATTCGTCAGGGGGAGTTCTGGTGCCTGCTCGGCCCGAACGGCGAGGGCAAAAGCACGTTCATCAAGGCGCTGCTGGGCGCGATCCGGCCATTGCGCGGAAAGATTTTCTTGCGGCCCGATTTTGCGAACCGCACGCGGCTCGGCTTCGTGCCGCAGGAATGCGAATTGAACCCGACGGTGCCGACGACCGTGACGGAGTTTGTCTCGGGTGGCTTCGTGGGCCTGAGCCTCGCGGCTCGGGTGCGGGCCAGCCGGTTGAAACAGATTCTCGAAATGCTCGGGTTGACGCGGCTGAGGGAACAGAGTTTCTGGACGCTCTCCGGCGGCCAGCGCCAGCGCTGCCTGATCGCCCGCGCGCTCGTGCGCGATCCGCTGCTGCTCATCGTCGATGAACCGACCGCCGGCCTCGACCTCGCCGCCGCGACCGGCCTCCTCGAAATCATCACCGATTTGAGCCGGAGCAAGGGCATCACCGTCGTGTTCGTCACGCACGACCTCCAGATTGCGGCCCAGCGCGCGTCGCACATCGCGTTCTTCAAAGCGGGCAAGGTCACCGCCGGGCTGGTGAACGAGGTGTTTACCAACGACAACCTGACACGCACGTTCGGCGTGCCGATCCAGGTGCGCCCTGATGCCGCGGGCGGCTTGACGGTCGTGGTGCCGGCGGAGCGCGGACTTTCCAGTCCGCAGCAGGCCGCCGAACTATCCGGCGCGACGCAGCAACCGAATGTTTCTGCGGGCTGGAAAGCCCGCCCTCCAGGGGCCGCCGCCGCGCCCCCTGCGCCATTAAACCTGCAACCCGAACGGTCATGATCTCCGAATTCATCGCCTCCTGGGATTTGTTCGGTCCCAGTTATCTCACCGCGCTGGCGGGCGGCGTCTTGCTTTCACTCATCGGCGTGCTGGTCGTCGCACGTGACCAGGTGTTCCTCGCGGCGGCGGTCGCGCAAAGCTCGATGCTCGGCGTCGCGACCAGCCTGCTGCTGGGTTGGGCGAATCCCGCTTTCCTCGCCGTGGGCTGCTCGGTGGGGGCCGCGTTGTTCATCAACCACCGGCGCGAACGCGGCGGCTCCACGAACCAGGAAACCACCGGCTGGGTTTTTCTCCTGGCCTCGGCGCTCTCGATCTTGCTCCTCGCCAAACAGCCCTTCAGCGTGAAGGAAGTGCAGGCGCTCACCGCCTCGACGATGATCGGTTCGACCGGTGGCGAGGCGGGATTGTTTCTCGCGTTTGGTGCCGTGCTCGCGGTGGCGGCTTTCGGGTTGCGCGACCGGTTGGTGCTCTGGTTGAGCGATCCGGTCATGGCGGCGGCCGTCGGCATGCGGCTCTGGCTCTGGGCTGCGGGACTCGCGATCGTGCTCGGGCTGGCCGCCGGGTTGATGCTGCGCTCGACCGGCCTGCTGTTCACCTTCGGTTGCCTCGTGCTGCCGGCGCTGGCCGCCAAGAACCTGGCGCGCGAGATTGGCAGCCTGTTTTGGCTCGCGCCGTTGATTGCGATGGCCGGCGTGTTGAGCGGGCTGATGCTTGCCCACTTTTACGACTTCCCTCCCGGCCAGGTGATCGTGGTGGTGCTGACTTTGATCAGTCTGATGACCGGGGTGGTACGATTTCTTCGACAAAGCATGCTTGCCACATGAAACTTTTGAAGCCATTTGCGTTTTCCGTCGCTTGCATTGCCTGCAATTGCATTCATTATTTTGCCAGAAAACCCTCAACGAAAGGACCACCTAATGTCGAACGAACACCACACCCACGAACATCACGATCATCAACACGGGACCGGCTGCGGCCACACGGCGATCAAGCACGACGGGCACGTCGATTTTCTCCATGACGGCCACCTGCATCATCCGCATGAAGGTCACTACGACGAGCACACCTTGTCGGTAAGCGCCGCCAACCCGGATCGCTGCCAGCCGGCCGAGGCGGGCCACACCGCCAAACACCAGCACGGTCCCGGCTGCGGTCATGAACCCGTGCCGCACGGGGACCACACGGATTATCTCGTCGAGGGCCGGTTGCACCATCCGCACGGCGGACATTGCGACGATCACGGGCCGGTGGAGGTGGTGAAGCCCTGAACTCCTCGCCCGCGCTTGCCGGACGGCCGCTGTTCACAGCGGCCGTTTTTCTTTGGGCACGCGCCGTCGCCGGAAGCGAATCTGATGCGAGCGCATGAATTCCCGGCACCAGTTCAACACGGCCGGGCGCAGCCGGCCGTAGAGCAGCAAAGTCAGAAAATAGACCGCCAGGCCCACGGCGAGGCTGTTGAGGATGGCACCGAGGAAGAAGGTTTTCCCCCAGACGAGCGCATTCACGGTTTTCTCGGTGACATCCTCGAGTTCATTGAGCACCACGTCCGGCGGCAGCATCAGGCCGCCCACCTTGATGTTCAGATAAAACAGGACCGGCCAGACGAACATCAATGAGGCGCCCCCCACGAGGCCGGCGATGGCGTTGCCCCCAAACAAGCGGGCGACAAAACCGGAGATCAGGACGCCGAGGCCAAAGGTGGGAAAGAAATTGACGATCAACCCGGCCGAGAAGCCCCGCGCGACGCGATCGTTCGTGTCACGCACGCGGAGCAGGCGCACCAACTGGCGCAGAAAGCCGCGTTCGAGTTTCAGGGAAAAATGGCGGGGCATGGTACGAACAACGTCACAAGCGCTGCGGGCGGTGAGCCGGGCCGTCAAACCGCCACCGGTTTCGCCGTTGGTTCTGGATCCAACCCGCCCGCGCAGAATGCGTCGGTGCATTCGTTCACTTCCACCGTGATGTGGTCAAGCCCGGGTAATCCGCGCAGCCGGGCTTTGTAGTGTTCCGCCGGCCGGGGATGATGCGTGACGAGGGAGACAATCAACGCCTGATGATTCTCCCCCAACGGCCACAGATGCAGGTCCGCCACCCGCACGTCCTCCTCTGCCTCCAGGCACGTGCGCACGCGCCCCGCCAGCGCGAGGCTCGGCTGGCTGTCGAGGAGGATGCGGCTGGTGTCCCGCAGGAGACCCCACGCCCAACGGGTGATGACGAGGGCCCCGACGATGCCCATGAAGGCGTCGGCCCAGACCCAGTTGAAGAATTTCCCGGCCACCAGGGCTGCGATGGCGAGGACTGAGGTCAGGGCATCCGCCAACACGTGCAGGTAGGCGGCGCGCAGGTTGTGGTCGTGATGATGGGGGGGATGATGCACCGCGTGACCGGACCCGTGATCATGCTCATGATGGTGCGCGTGTTCGTGATGAGGTTCGTGATCGTGGTCAGGAGGAGCTTCGTCATGGGCGTGGTCTTCGTGATCCTCATGCTGGTGCCCATGGTGATGGTGATGGTGGTGATCCTTGAGGAGCAGGGCGCTGACGAGGTTCACAACGAGCCCGATCACCGCGACGCCGATGGCCTCGTTGAAGCGGATGGCGACGGGATTGAGCAACCGGTCGAACGACTCGACCGCCATCAACAGGGCCACCACCCCGAGCACGACCGCGCTGGCGAAGCCGCCGAGCACGCCCACCTTGCCGGTGCCGAAGGAATAATGGGGATCACTCGCGTGCCGCCGCGCGTAGGCGTAGGCGAAGAGCGTGATGCCCAGCGCCGCGACGTGCGTGCCCATGTGCCAGCCGTCGGCCAGCAGCGCCATCGAGCCGAAGGCCAGACCGCCGGCAATCTCGGCGACCATCATGAAGGCGGTCAGGGCGACCACCCAGCGGGTGCGGGTTTCGCCGTGCTCGTGGGCGGTATGGTACCGATGCTCGTGCTGCCATTTACTGAGATTCTCGCGGTGCATGACGCCGCTAATTATCGCGGCGCAACCGGTCGTGGCAACTCCCGTCAGCGGCCGGCGAAAGATTCCAACTCACCGGGGCAGGGGAGGCCACATCGGGGACCCGAACCTCAAGCGGTGGTTGGCGCAGCGACGAGTTCATCACTTCCATTCGCCGGCCCGAGGCGACGCCGTGGCGCGGCGCTGAAGGTGCCCTTGCCGGCGGGCGTCGCGCACTGCGCTCAAGCGGCTTTGCGGGATTCCGCGCTTTCCGAATCCGGTCGTTCCGCCCAGGAGACGTCGAGGATTGTCTGCACTTCGGAGATACTCGTGACCGGGAATCCGCCCCGGCTGCCATGTTCGCGGATGAGTTCCTCGTTGGGCGCGCTGTAAACGCAGTAGAAGCGCTCGCCGAGGTAGTAAGTGTGGTGCCAGCGGATGTCCGGGCCCAGGTCTTCGAGCACGCGCCGGGATTTGGTGGCGACGGCGATAAGATCGCGCTGGCTGAGGTTGGTGTTGGCGGGCAGTTGCCGCTCGATGAGGTATTGAGGCATGACGCTTTCAGGTTTGATGGTGGGTGTCTTTCGGGGCAACCCGGTTCCGACCGCGTTGCTTCTTTCATCCGGTTCATGCGGAACGGCCGGGGAAATCGCGCCAGGAAATTTTCGAGCTGGAGGCACCTTGGTTCGGAGAGCGGGCAGACCCGTGTGCAGGCCAACATTGCCTCGATTGCCGGTTCGAAACGCGGGCCATCGCATTGCGTTGCTGAAGGCGACCGGTCTCCTGGCCGGTCGGGGAGGAAGCCCGCAATTTGGGCCGCATGGTCTTCCACGGGTGAGATTTAGCCGGCCGGCGGATGCCGTGTGACGAGCGGGCAACGGCACAGGCACGCGCGGGAATTCACCTTTGACAGCCCCATTTCACATTGGCATCGTTCGCCCTCAAATTTTTGGCAGCAGTTCCCAGTGGGGGTCCGGCTTATCCGGCGCTGTCAGCAAGAACCATTATGGCACATCTCGTAGGAAACCTTCTGGTCGCCCAATCCGGCGGTCCCACCGTCGTCATCAACGCCAGCATCGCGGGCGTGATCACCGAAGCCGGCAAACACGAATGCATCGAGGAAATCTACGGAGGCATGAATGGCATCCTCGGGATTCTGAACGAGGAGCTGATCGACTTGCAGGATGAAAAGGCCAGTGCCATCAAGGGCTTGCGTCACACGCCGGCCGCCGCGCTCGGCACCTGCCGGTATAAAATTGATTTCAAGAAGAAGCCCGAACAGGCCGG
>CAYXDZ010000211.1:0-6283 GCA_964463815.1 uncultured Verrucomicrobiota bacterium
AGGGTCTCGGTGACCACGTCGTTCAGCAGGGCCGATTGAAGCTGCGGCTTGGTCGGGCGGATGGCCTGAAGAAACTGGGTGACGATGTAGTCGAGTCGGGTGATCTCGCCCTGGCAGACGTCAAGGTAACGGTCGAGGCGGTCGCTGATGTCGGCCAGGTCCTTGCGCAAGGTGGCCGCCGGATTGAGCTTCGTGCTGCCGGCCGTCGCGCGCAGTTTCTTGAACTCACGCCCCATCAACTGGAGGTGGATGTGCAGCGCGTTGAGCGGATTGCCGATCTCGTGCGCCACGCTGGCGGCGAGGAGCGTCAGCGCTTCGATGCGCTCGCTCTCAATGGCCTCGAAGGTCTGTTGCCGGGCCTCGGTCGCGTCATGGATGATCAAAGCCAGACCCGAACTGTCGCCGTCGCTGCTCAAAGGCGCGGCGTAGAGGCGGATGAAGCGTTGGCGAGGGTAAAAAACTTCAAACTCCTGCCGCAGGACCCGCGTGCCGCCGCCCTTCTTGCGCTTCACCAGCGTGGCCCAGTCGAGGTCCGGCAGGTAACGCCGGATGTTCTGCCCTTCGGCTTCGCGGCTCTGCAATCCGATCAGATCGCTGACCGCCTGGTTGAAATACAAAATCTTGCCGGACTCATCGATCACCAGCACCCCGTCCTCAATCGCATTGAAAAGCGTCTCCAGAAACGTCCGCTCGCGGGCCAGGCGCTCGATGACCGTGTGCAACCCCTGGGTGTCGAGCCGGCCGATCCGACCCAGCACGCGATCCAGAAAGCTGCTCTTGGCGGTGCTCATGGAAGCTTCAAAACCACTTCTTGCGTTTGAAATACCAGTAGGTCGCGACGGTCGCCAGCAGGGTGAGCACGGTTGCGATCAGATAACCATGAGGATGGTTCACCTCCGGCATCCCGTGGAAATTCATCCCGTACCAGGTGCCCACGATTGCGATGGGCGTCGTGATGATGGTGATCAAGGTCAGCAACTTGACGACTTCGCCGGTCTGGTTGGACGTCATGCTCAGGTAAACTTGCAGGATCGCCGTGAGCGAGTCCGTGTAGTTCTGGGCCAGTTCATAAATCCGGAACAGGGCGTCATAAACGTCGCGGTAGTACGGCACAAGATGCGCCCGGATCAACTTGAACTCTCCGCGGGCAAACCGCGCCAGCACCTCGCGTTGCGGCCCGATGATCTGCCGGAGGTGCAGCACCTCCTTCTTGAGCTGGATCAGCTTGTTCAAAACCGATTTGGCGGGTGCGGCGAGAACCTCCTGCTCCAGTTCGGCGATCTCCAGCGACAGTTCCTCGAGCGCCGGTTTGTAGGCATCCACGATGGCGTCCAGCAGGGTGTGGGCGACGCGGTCCGGCGCGCGGGCGATGTGCATCTTGTAGTTCACCGCACGTTCGACCGTCTGGGTGACACTACGGATGGGCACCTCATGGTACGTCACCAGATAATTCTTGCCGAGGAAGAGGTTCAGTTCCGTCGTGGCGAACACCCCGTCCTTGCGGCTGTAATTGACGGCGTGAATGACCAGGAACAGGTAAGGCGAGAACTGGTCACCTTCCTTGGGGGCGTATTCCTCGACCTTGGGCGACGAGCTCTCCTGGATGCAGTCCTCGATGGACAACGGGTGAAAGTGAAACACGTTTTCCAGTACTGCCTTGCTTTCCTCCGGCGTGGCGTCGTCGAGGTCCACCCAGAGAAACAGGTTGGTGTCCGCCAGCAACGTCGGCATCAGGAATACGTCGATGTCGCGGCTGTGCAGCCGTCCTTGGGTGGTGAATACGAGCGAGCGGATCATGCGCGATGCCGGTGAGTCTAGGAGCGCGCGCCCGCAAGGCAAGAATGGAGGCGCGGTAGAGGGATCACGTCGCAAGACCCGATCGCTTCAACAGCTTCCGGTGCGCGGCGGTGAAGGCGAGTTCAGAAAGGCGGCTTACTGGTTGCCACACCCCCAGGCCGGCGGGCACGCGCTTCACCCCATCCAGGGCAAAGCCTTCCAGGGCGATGCGGTAACGCGTAACGCTGTGGCGGATCACGCCCAGCGGTTCAACGACCCGCGGTGCCAGTCCAAGTTGAGCTGCGGCAACCTGGGCTGGATCGTTTCCGTGCAGACTGATCTCGACATTCGGAAACTCCCAGAAGTGCGCGTTGACGACGCCCGTTGGCCGCTGCCGAACGAGCACCTGCTTTTTCCGGCGAATGACAAATGCCACCACACGAAGGTGCGTGATCGGCTCGCGAGAAATGGTCTCTGGATGGCGATCCACCGTGCCGGTCCGGCGGGCGACGCACAGCGTTCGCAGCGGGCAAATGCCACACTGCGGATTCGTCGGCGTGCAGGTGGTTGCGCCCAGTTCCATGAGCGACTGGTTCAACGCTGAGCAGTTGCCGGCCAGTCGCAGCGGCCAATCGGCCGTCGTGGCCACCGGCTTTTGCTCGTGCGCGATGGTCACCAGTTCAGTGGCCAGACTCCAAAAGCGCGCGTTCACCAGCCGATGTTTGGGGTTGCCCTTCAGGGCGAACAAGCGGGCGAGCACGCGCACGACATTGCCATCGACGATGGGCCGGGGTTGATTGAACGCGATGCTGCTGATCGCCCCGGCCGTGTAGCGGCCGATGCCCGGGAGCGCGAGCAGCGCCTCAAAGTCCGCTGGGAGTTTGCCCGCGTGTTGGGCCATGACCACCACCGCCGCCCTTTGGAAATTGCGCGCGCGCGAATAGTAGCCGAGGCCCTCCCAGAGTTTGTGGATTTGCTCCAGCGGCGCGGCGGCAAGCCGGGGCACGTCCGGCAACGCCCGCAGCCAGCGCTCATGGTAGGGAATCACCGTTTTGACCTGCGTTTGCTGGAGCATGATTTCCGAAACCCAGATCGCATAGGGATCAAGCGTACGCCGCCACGGCAGATCGCGGGCGTGTTGCGGGAACCACGCCAGCAAGCGACGCACGATTGTTCGCATGGGCGGTGGGGCGGAGTTGCTGGAGCGGGGCCGGGTCAAACGTGCGGTGCCAGCCGGGTTATTCCACCTGCTTCGGCGCGGTTTCACTGGCGGGTGAACCCCCATCGCCGGGCGGCAGTTTCCGCAGCCGGATGTTCCTGATCTCCGCCGTGGTCACGTAGGTGGAAATGCTAAACGGGGTGGCGATCTCGATCTCACCGGGACGCATGCTCACGCGGCGGTCCTTAATCTCCACGTCGGCGAGTTTCTCGTTGTCGATCCAGGCGGTGAGGCGTTCGGCCGTGATGCGGAACCGGATGTCGAACCACTTGCCGGTCTCGAAGTAGAGCACTTTCATCGTCTCGTTCTCCGAGGCGTCCATGCCGTCGATGCTCGAAATCCCGACCAGTCCGCCGCCCCAACCGCCGACGATCAGCGTGCAATGCGAATCGCGCACCGGCACCGTGAGACCGCAAAAAAAGTCGCCGCCCGCGATCTTGCGCGCCTGCAGGGTGACTTCGTAATCCACCTTGGGAACCGGGTTCGTGTAGGTGACGCCACCCAGTCCTGCGCCCATTTCGATGCGCAGCAGGCCGTCCTTAACATGGACTTCGCCGTGCCCGGCAAAGTCCGTGACCTTCCAGCCCGCCAGGGTCTTGCCGTCGAACAAGGGTTGGCCGCCTTCAGTGGACTCCGCCGCGCTGACGGAGGTTGCAGGAATGCTGGCGCTGAACCCCAGACAAAGCAGGAGAGCGGCGACGCGGGAAAACTTTTCGGGCTGCATGGGGACATGAGAAGGGCAGGGGAGCGGCAAGTCAAACCGGGATCACTGCACCGGGCCGGAGAATCGCGCTGACAGCACGCCTCCCGCCGCCTAACTTCGCACCGCGTTCGTCCATGACATCCCACGCCTGCTTACCAGCCTCCGCTTCGCCTTCCGCCGTCACGCCTGCGTGGTATCTCACCGGGCCGACCGCCGTGGGGAAGTCGGCGATCGCCCTCGAACTGGCGGAACGCGTGGGTGGCGAGATCATTTCCGTCGATTCCATGCAGGTGTATCGCGGCCTGGACATCGGCACGGCCAAACCGTCCGCCGGCGAACAGGCCCGGGTGCGGCATCACCTGATTGATGTCGCCGGCCTGGACGAGACGTTTGATGCCGCCCGGTTTGTCACACTCGCGCAAGCGGCCGAAGCCGAAGTCCGCTCGCGCGGGCGCGTGCCGGTTTATTGCGGTGGCACCGGCTTTTATCTCAAGTCACTGTGGTCCGGACTGGGTGTGGCAGCGGCCACCGATCCTTCCCTCCGTGCCGAACTGGAGGCGCTTCCACTCGCTGAACTGCTGCTCGAACTGGAACTCAAGGACCCGGTCGCCTTCACCCGCATCGACCGGCGGAACCCGCGCCGGGTGGTGCGCGCGGTCGAAGTCATCCGCCTGACGGGCCGGCCGTTCTCGGCGCAAGCAGCCTCGCCCGCCACCAGTGAACCCGCCCCGCAGGTGTTCGCCTTCACCCGCGGGCCGGCCGATCTGCGGCAGCGCATCGACCGGCGGGTGGAGCAGATGTTTGACGCCGGACTGGTCGAGGAAACCCGACGACTGCTCGGACGTGGTCTGACGGACAACCGCACCGCCCTGCAGGCCATCGGCTACCGGCAGGTGGTCGAACACTTGAACGGCGAGCGCTCGCTGGCGGATACCGTGGCGCTGGTGAAGACGAAAACCTGGCAGTTTGCGCGCCGGCAGCTCACCTGGTTGCGTCACCAGTTGCGTCCGCATTGGATCATACTGGATGCCGGCAAACGGCCGGCGGAAGTGGTTGCCCGGATGATGGAAGCGTCGGCGGCTGGCGATGCCGGCAAGAAATGATGTAAGAAAGCAGCTTCCGCCGACAATGGCTTATGGAAATCGTTGCCGCCGGCCGCAGGTGCCTTTCGTCAACCCGGCTGTCTGCGGCTTGAAAACTGGTGCGATCATGTTAATCATCGTCGATAGTTATGCCACAAAATCGCGTTCAGCACTGGCTGAGGAAAGTCCTGACACCTGACCCGCGGGAGCGGCGTCGGGAAATGGTGCCGCCGCCCGGCGCGACCAAGCCGGTTTATGTCACGCTCACCTGGCGAACCGAGCACGGCAGCCACACCATCAAGCGGATTCATTTCGACCATGTCGAACAGGAGTTGTTGAACCTGCTCCGCCGCGGCATCGACGCCACCGCCTGGACCGAGGGGGAAAACCCGCGCGAAGTCGGCTGGGTGTGGATGAACGGCGACAAAGGCGTCCAGTGCGTCGAAAAGTGGGACTGACGCGCGGCGGATTTCACCCGTGCTCAAACTTCTTCCAACGGCGTGCTTGCATCGCCGAACTTCGGCAGGCGCACGTCCATCTTGTCCATCATCGAGAGGTAGAGCCGGCACATCTGGCGTTCGGACTTCTCCTTGTAGTCCAACACGCGACCGCCCTTCAGTCGGCCCCCGGCACCGCCCAGCAGCACGACGGGCAACTGGTTCGCGTCGTGATTGCCGGTGAGCATCGACGAACAGAACATCAGCATCGTGTTGTCGAGCAACGTGCGGTCGCCCTCTTGAACGGCTTCGAGCTTGCGCGCGATGTAGGCGACCTGTTCGAGGAAGAACTGGTTCACCTTCAGCCAGTCCGCCGTGTCGCTGTGCGAGAGCAGATGGTGGATCATGTAGTCCACGCCGAGGTTTGGGAAACGCAGCGAGCTGTGATCGTTGTTCAGCTTGAGTGTGGTGATGCGCGTGGTGTCGGTCTGGAAACCCAGCACCAGGATGTCGCACATCAGCTTCATGTGCTCCGCGATGTCCTGCGGGATGCCGTCGGCCGGACGCGGGTGCTGGCGCACGGCCTCGTCCGCGCTGAGGGTCGGCCGCCAGCCCTGCAACTCGCCCTTCTTGCCGGCGTTCTCGATGCGCTGTTCCACGTCGCGCACCGAATCGAGATATTCGTCGAGCTTGCGCTGATCGTTCGCGCTGATGTGGCGGCGCAAATCTTTCGCGTCGGACATCACGGCGTCGAGCACGCTCTGGTCGCCCTTGCTCACCTCATCCTTGAACAACCGGTCGAACGCCAGCGCCGGATAAATTTCCAGCGGCGTGGGCGTGGTCGGCGAACTCCACGAGATGTGCGAGCTGTAGAGCATCGAGTAGTTTTTGTGCACGGACGGATTCGACTTTTCGCAACCCAGCACGAGCGAAGGCACCTTGGTCGAGCGGCCATAAGTCTGCGCCAACAACTGATCAATGCTCGTGCCCGACCGAATCTCGCCGCCGGATGCCAGCGGCGCGCCCGAAAGCAGGTTGCCCGTCTGCGAGCTGTGGATGTTGCCCT
>CAYXDZ010000212.1:0-6259 GCA_964463815.1 uncultured Verrucomicrobiota bacterium
TGGCCGGCCATTTCGGCTGCGAAGACGTCACCGGCCTGCCGTGGACCGAGCTGGACTTTCCAGACGATGTGGCCCGCGCCGAAAACGAAGTGCTCCCGGCGATTCTTGGTTTGAAGGATTAATTGGAGGAGGCGCCGGCAAAAATGCGCATTAGAGCAAAGGACATTCGCGGCAACCGCAGAGACGCGTTTTACGGCTTCGGGTAGTTCTGCACAGTGGAGCGTTCCCAGAGCCAGGCGATGTCAGGATTCCCGGGCTGAAGGTCCACGAACAGGTTGGTTCTGGTGACCGGCCGCAAGGTTCTTTGATCCAGCCAGCGCTTGGTTTCCACATGCCCGTCGGCAAACGTGATGTTGGCGGATTTGTTGTGCCGCCCCGTAGGCCAGTCCAGCCAGCCCAGCACTCCCTCGGTGTTGATGCCGATAAAGAAAAACCCGTCATTGAGGGAGTCCTCGTGCTCGTCGATGAAGACAAAATGCTGGGAGATGGCTGGCTTTTGCCCCAAGTCCGACCAACGGCGGTACACCAAGTAGGCGGCGGTGGGACTCCGATAAACATATTGATCCGACCCCATGAGGCTGTTCATGGCGTAGGAGCGGACGCGGTTGTGGCGCTGCCCTCCGTTCATGACCCACGACTTGTCCGAGGGACATTTGTAGATCGCCGCGCTCTTGGCGTACTCGCCGATCCGCCCGTTGCCACCAGTGGTGAGCCAGAGCGTGTTGGTGTTGTCGGGATTGTCCGCCTCGTAGTCCAGCCAGCCGGCCGTCCAGGAGGGGGCCTCGCCAGGCTTCCCGGAGAACCCACCCCAGTTTAGCGGCAGCCACCCGTCGTGGTCGTCAGCGTAGAGCTGCCAGGCGAGCTGAAGCTGGCGGAGGTTGTTCACACATTGAATCTTACGGCCCTGCTCCTTGGCGCTCTGGAGCGAGGGCAGCAGCAGGGCCGCCAGCAAGCCGATGATCGTGATGACCAGCAAGAGTTCGATCAGTGTGAACGCCCACCCTGCCTTATTTCCCCGCGCAGCCTTCATGCGGCTGCAGGTTACACGCCAGCCCCCTTTCGGCCAACTGTGCGTTTCACCGCACAGGCCGCAACCGGACATGACCGGGAAAGGGCTGCGCGCGAGGGCTTGCCGCCGCTTGCGGTTCGCGGGCAGTTGCCCTAGCGTCCCCGCCCATGGACCACGATACGCCCGCTTCATTTTCCTCTCCGGCAAATCCGCAACCGCCACCGCTGAGCCACGCGCCCCAACCGCCGCCACCCGCGCGCCCGGAAGCGCCGCCGCCGGGGCGGGATCCGGCACCACGTCGCGGCAAAGGGACCGGTGTCGGCTGGAAGATCGCGACGATCCTGCTGGCCGGCTTCCTGGTCCTAAGTCTGTTGGGCAACTTTCTGTCCGCGCTGTTCTCCGGATTCAGCGCCGGATCACCGGGGCCGATGAAGACCGGGCCGCACTTTCAGGAGATGGTGCTGGAGGACAACGACGCGCGCGACAAGTTCGCGGTGATCAGCCTGGAGGGCGTCATCAGCGGGCAGGCGTTCGATCCGAGCGGCTACAATCTGGTCAACTTCATCGAAGACCAGCTCGAGCTTTGCGCCGAAGATGAGCGCGTGCGGGCCGTTCTGCTCAAGGTCGATTCACCCGGCGGCGAAGTGCTCGCCTCGGATGAAATCTACCGGCTGATCGAGCGTTTTCAGGACGCGACCGGCAAACCGGTCGTGGCCTCGATGGGGAGCCTGGCGGCCTCGGGCGGCTATTACATTTCCGCACCGTGCCGGTGGATCGTGGCGAACGAGCTCACCATCACCGGCAGCATCGGCGTCATCATGTCGGGCTACAACTGGCGCGGTTTGATGGACAAGGTGGGCGTCCAACCGATGGTCTTCAAAAGCGGCGACATGAAGGACATGTTGAGCCCGAGCAAACGCCCGGAGGAAGTTTCCGCCGAGGAAAAAGCGCTGGTGCAAGGCATGGTGAACGAGACCTTCGAGCGTTTCAAAACGGTCGTCCGGGAAGGCCGCGCCCAGGCGGCGCTGCGGAATGGCACCGACGGCCAGACGCTCGTCGAGGGCTGGGAAGAATTCGCGGACGGCCGGATCATCTCGGGCAAGGAAGCGCACCGGCTCGGCTTCGTGGATGAGCTGGGCAATTTCGAAACGGCGGTCGAGCGGGCGTTGGAGATCACGGGGTTGCCGGCCGCGAATCTGGTCGCCTACCGCCAGCCGTTTCGGCTGGGCATGCTCTTCCGCCTCCTCGGTGAGTCCGAGGGCCGGGCCACGCAAACGCAGACCGTGAAACTGGATCTCGGAATTGATCTGCCCCGGCTCGAAGTGGGTCGCCTGTATTTCCTGCCGCCTCACTTTGCCCGCTGATGAAAGGCGTCCACGTCATCGACCACCCGCTGGTGCAGCAGCATCTGGCGGTATTGCGGGATCGCCGGACGCCGGCCGGTGAGTTTCGCCGGTTGCTCGCTGATGTGGCGGGTTGGTTGTTTTTCGAGGCGTCCCGTTCGCTGGCGGTGCGCGCCGGGCGGGTCCGCACCCCGCTGGCCACCACGCGGTCCATCCAGGTCGCCCGGCCGATCCTGCTCGTGCCGGTTTTGCGGGCGGGGTTGGGACTGTTGAATGGAATTCTGCCGCTGGTGCCGTCGGCGCAAGTTGGCTTCATCGGATTGCAGCGCAATGAAGAGACGCTCGCGGCCGAGGCGTATTACGGAAAGCTGCCCGGGCGATTGAACCGGCATGAAGTCTTCCTGCTCGATCCCATGCTGGCGACGGGTGGCAGTTGCGGGGCGGCGCTGGACCAGTTGCATGCCCGGGGTGCCCAGGACATCCGACTGGTCAGCCTGGTCGCCGCGCCCGAAGGAATCCGGGCCGTACGCCGGGCACACCCCCATCTGCCCATCTACTGCGCCGCCGTGGATAAGCGGTTGAATGAGCGCGGGTTCATCGTGCCGGGACTGGGTGACGCTGGCGATCGGTTGTTCGGCCTGTGAACAACGCCGCCGGCCGGTGAACAATTTCGTCTTGGTTATTCTTGCGCAACGGCGGTAGTCTGCCGGCCCGTTTCCCCATGAAGCGCGAAAACCTCCTGATTGTGGCCGACAGTGTTCGCGATGCGAACATGCTCTACGCCATCCGGATGTTTGTCCCCGACCCGCTGATCTACCTGCGCCTGGACGGCCGCTGTCACATGGTGGTGAACGAACTGGAGCTGGGCCGCGTCCGCAAGCAGGCCCCGCATTGCCGGGTCATCTCGCTGACCCAATGCTGGAACAAACTGGAGGCCGCGGGCAGCCGTCGGAAAACCGACCCCGCGCAGGTGATCCGGTTGCTGCTCCGTGAAAAGAAGATTCGCCGGATCATCGTGCCGGAAACCTTTCCCATCGGCCTCGCCCGCCGGCTCCGCGAGCTCAAGGTCAAACTCAAGGTGTCCCGCAACGGCATTTTCCCCCAGCGTGTGTTCAAGTCGCCCGAGGAAGTGAAGAAGATCAGCGCCGCCTTGTTGATGGCGGAAGTGGGCCTGGCGGAAGGCATCCAGGCGTTGAAACAATGCCGCATCACGCGCGACCGCAAACTGATCTACCGCAACGCACCGTTCTCTTCGGAACGGCTGCGGGCGATCATCGACACCGCCATCGTCCAGGCGGGCGGGCAGATTTCCCACACCATCGTCGCCGGCGGGATTCAAAGCTGTGACCCGCATGAGGTCGGCCACGGCCCGTTACGGGCGAACGAACCGATCGTGCTCGATATTTTTCCGCGTTCGCAGAAGACCGGTTACTACGGTGACATCACGCGCACCGTGGTCCGCGGCCGCGCCTCGGAAGCAATCCGCAAAACCTACCAGACCGTGCAGCAGGCGCAGGACGCGGCCCTGCGCGCGATGAAAACCGGCACCCCCTGCCGGCAGGTCCACGAGTGCGTGCAGGAGCATTTTCGCAAAAACGGCTACAAGACCGCCCGCGCCAAAGGGGGCTTCCAAGGATTTTTCCACGGCACGGGTCACGGGGTTGGACTGGAATTGCACGAAGCACCAAACATCGGCCCGCGCTCCCGGGAGACGCTGCTGAACCGCATGACCGTAACGGTGGAACCCGGCCTGTACTATCCTGAAATGGGCGGCGGGGTTCGCCTGGAGGATGTCGTGGTGATTCAGAACGGTCGCCCAAAGAACCTGACGAAGTTCGAGCAAGTGCTGGAGGTTTGACCGGCGGGTCGGCCCTGGTTGCGCCGGAACGGATACCTGACCACGTGCCGGCTTGTCCCACTGGGTGGAATTGCTGACCCAGGGACTGTCCGGTCTCGCTTGCGCTTTCCCCGATTTCCGACACTTTAAGCGCGGTTGGCGCGGGCACGGAAGCGGCTGAGCCAGCGCGACAGTCAAACTAGCAATTAACAATCTACCAAGAAATTAAGTAACGATGACACTCGGCTTCATTGACCCTACTTGGTTTTATTTCATGATTCCCGGCTTGATCATCGGCATGATTGCCCAGTTCAAGTTAAAGAGCACGTATGCCCGTTACGTGCAACAGCCGGCGGCGGCCGGCATCACGGGAGCTCAGGCCGCACGGGAGATTCTCAACCAGGCGGGACTTCAAGGCATGCCGGTCGAGGAGGTGCCCGGCCACTTGACAGACCATTACGACCCCATCCGGAAAAAGCTCTGCCTGTCGTCGGAGAATTTCCACGGCCGCTCCATCGCCGCCCTTGGCGTGGCGGCCCACGAGGCCGGCCACGCCCTCCAGCACAAGGCGGCGTATGCGCCGCTCAAGCTGCGCATGGCCCTGGTGCCCATGACGGGCATCGGGTCCAACCTCGGGGTCTGGCTCGTGATCCTGGGGGTGATCTGGGGCACGGCTTTCGGCCAGCAGCTCGCTCTGATCGGCATCGGTCTCTACAGCCTGCTCGTGTTTTTCCAGTTGATCACGCTCCCGGTGGAGTACGACGCCAGCCGCCGGGCCAAAGAGCAGTTGCTGCGACTTGGACTGGTGTCCGCGCAGGAGCACACGGGTGTGGGGCGCGTGCTGAATGCCGCCGCGCTGACTTATGTGGCGGCGATGGTCACCGCCGTTCTGCAGCTTTTTTACCTCCTCTCGCTCGTCAACCGGCGTTGACCGGGCGAATGGAGATTTCACCGGCTTCAGTTCAGGGTCGCACGAATCGTGCGGCCCTGTTTTGCTTTGGGGCGATGCGATCCCTCTGGACCATCGTGCTGCTGATCACCGGCGCATCCCCTTCCCTGCCGGCGGCCGAACCGGCGCGCGTGGTCATCATCACGCCGCACAACGAAGCCATCCGCCAGGAGTTCGGCCGGGCGTTCGCGGCGTGGCACGAGCGGAAATTCAACCAACCGGCCAACGTCGAGTGGCGTGAGATGGGCGGCACATCGGCGAGCCTGCGCTTCGTCCGCTCGGAATTCGCACAGAAGCCCGAGGGCATCGGCGTGGACCTGTTTTTCGGCGGCGGCCTGGAGCCCTTTCTGTTCCTCGCGGATCAGGGCTTTGCCGAAAAGTACAGCCCGCCCCCGGAAATCCTCGGAGCCATTCCGCCGCAGGTGGCCGGGGTGGAACTCTATGATCCCGGGCATCGCTGGTACGGCGCGGCGATTTCCAGTTTCGGCATTCTCCAAAACCTGCGCGTGCAACAGCTCGCCGACCTGCCGCTGGCGAGCCGTTGGGAGGATCTCGCCCGGCCGGAACTCGCCGGCTGGGTGGCGGCGGGTGATCCGCGCAACAGCGGCACGATGAACGTGATGTTTGAGTCGTTCCTTCAGGCCTTCGGCTGGGAACGCGGCTGGCAGATCATTCACCAGATTGGCGGCAACATTCGTGAGTTCGACCGCATCTCCACAACCACCGCGCGCAGCACCGCGCTCGGCCAGACGGCGTACGCCTTGGCCATCGATTTCTACGGGTTCACGCAGGTCGCCGCCCTCGGCAAAACGAACCTGACCTTCGCCCTGCCCGATGATTTCACCGCGATCAACCCCGACGGCATCGCGCTGCTGAAAGGCGCTCCCCATCGCGTCACCGCCGCGCGGTTCATCGACTTCACGCTCGGCGAACCGGGGCAGAAGCTCTGGTTCCTGCCGCGGGGACACGCCGACGGGCCGCGGCACAACTCGATCGAGCGAATGTCCGTGCGACCGGATTTCTACGAGCGGTTTGCGGCGGAGAGCAACATTCAGTTTTCCCCCTTTAAACTGAACCAGTCGTTCACCTATGACGCCGCGCTGGGTCGTGACCGCCGCGAG
>CAYXDZ010000213.1:0-6247 GCA_964463815.1 uncultured Verrucomicrobiota bacterium
AGTTCGATCTGCAACCAGATCTTGAGTTTGTTTTCGTCGGTCCAGATGGCCCGCATTTCGGGGCGCGAGTAACGCGTAATCATGCGGCGGGAATCTACGGAGCCGACCGGGGCGAGTCGAGAAACGAGTCGGCGGGGAGCGAGTTGCCGGCCATTCGTCAGCCGCACCGGGGAAGCGACTGAAGCCGACGACTCAGCGTTTGGCCATCTGCTTCTGTGCCTTCTCCAAAATAGCGCGTTCCTCGGCGGTCAGGCTGTGGATGCCGTGGGCGGAGATCTTGTCGAGAATCGGGTCCACTTCACTGGCCATAAAGTCCTTGGGAGTGGCCATCGACGGGGCAGGCTCGGCCCGAAAGCGGGAGGAAGGCCGGGGGGCCACCGACTCCGGCGGCCGGGCGATGCGGATGCGCAGCCGCCGGTTTTGCCACCATTCCATCCAGGGCAGCGGGACATAGGTATGGTGCCACTTCAACTGGACAAAACCGATGCCCGCGAGCAGGCCGCCCAGATGGGCGGCGTGCGCGATGCCGTCCCGCGCCGGCACGAGCGTAAAGAACAACGCGATGCCCAGGCTGATCATCAGCAGGGTGCGCGCGCGAATTGGGATGATGAAATTCAGCCGGATCGTGGATTCACCCTCGAGCCGGGCGAAGATGGCGAACAGTCCCGAGGTGCCGGCGGAGGCGCCCACCAGCACCGCGCCGAAGTGCGACGGGAAGAGGAGCATGAGCAACCCTTGCAGCAAGCCGCCGACAACCCCGCAGCCCAGATAGGCAAAGAGAAAGCGCCGGGCACCCAGCACATGCTCCACGAAGCGCCCGATAAACCAGAGCATCAGGAGATTGCCGGCCAGGTGGAAAAGGCCGCCATGCAGAAACTGGAAGGTGATCAACTGCCAGAAGAAGCCATGTCGCAAACCTTCGGAAGTGAGGGCGAGCCAGCCTTGCGCCGGCGTGCGCAGATAAACCGCATCAATATTCTGCACGGCGAAAACAGCCACCAGCACGATCATCAAGGTGGTGGTCATTGAGCGCGGGCCGGAGCCCGGGCTCTCGCGCATGTATGGTCTGTCCGCCAGCACAGCCGAAAATTAGGAGCAGGTGCGGGCTATTGCAAACTGCGATTTGAACGCGAGTCGAAAGCCGGGCTCCTTTTCAAGCACCCTTCAGCCGAGGTGGCGTCGGCCGAACAGATACTTCATTGCCAGAAACCCGGTGTAGAGTCCGCCCAGATGTGCGTAATGCGCGATGTTGTCCCGCAGCAGGAGCGCGCCACCCACATCGATGATCGTCAACAGAATAAGCATGCTCCGGCCGGTGAGATTGACGGGGATGATGAACATGATCAGCAGGCGGAGCCGTTGCGTCCAAAACTGCCAGCAGATCACGCCGAGCAAGGCCATCAACCCGCCGGACGCACCCACGACCGGCACATCCACGCCGCCGGGAAGCAGCGCGGTGAGGCATTGCACCAGGCCGCCCACCAGGCCGCCGCCGAAGAATACCAGCACGAAGACTGGCCGGCCGAGCAGTGTCTCCACGGTGCGCCCGACGTAGTGCAGCACCAGACAGTTGAAGAGGAGATGCACATACCCGCCGTGCATGAACTGGTAGGTGAGCAGTTGCCAGAGATAACCTTGTTTCAAGCCATCCAGGCTGAGCGCAAACGTCGAAGTCACGAACTGGATGCGCGACAACCGGTTGTCCACGTAGATCTCCTCCAGCAGAAAGACGGCGACATACACCACCAGCAGAATGCCGGATAGTGCGCGGCGCGGGCGCGGATAGGCGTCGCCTCCGGAATTGAACATGCGGTCGTCCGTCATCGGTGGAGGCTAGGACTTGTCAGCCGGACCGGCAACCGGTGAATTCGCGGCCGGGAGTGGTTGCCAGTCGATACCGTGCGCCGCAATCTCGTAACTGGATTCCGTCGCGCCCTGAGCCAGTACCAGGGTTCGGGCGGCGGGACAACGTCCGCGCAGGCTCGCGATACCCGGTGCGCCCTCGACCAACAGGGCCGTGCTGAGGGCGTCGGATTCCGTCGCGCTACTTGAAATGAAGATGCTCAGCAGCGCGCGGTTGGCCGGCCGGCCCAGCCGTGGATCAATGACATGGCCGAACGTGTCCTGCCCGATGCGAAACACCCGCCCCCACACAGCCGACACGGACAAGGCGGTGTCGCACAAACTCAGCACGGCCAGCACCGGCAGCGGATCAACGGTGGAAGCTCCGGGCGGATACTCGATCGCAATTTTCCAACCCTCTTCACCGGGAGGCCGGCCAATAGCAAAGACGGTGCTGGTGCCACCGTGAATCAAGGCGGACGTCATCCCGGCATCCCGCAGAACTCCGGCGGCGAGGTCCAGTGCGTAGCCCTTGCCGATGGCACCAAAGTCGAGCCGCATGCCCGGCCGGGTGAAACGAACGGTGAGGCCGGCTTCATCGAGCTCCACGAACTGCATCCCACAGGCCTGCCGCGCGGCGGTGAGCGTGGCTTCATCGGCCATTTGTCCGTCCGTCGCGTGAAACCCCCAGGCGCGCATGAGCGGCCCAACCGTGATGTCGAAGGCCCCATCGCCGAGCGCGGACAGCGCACGGCAGCGGCAGAGCAGGGCGAATAATTCGGGATGCACCCGCACCGGTTCCAGGCCGGCGCGGGCATTCACGCGGGCCAGCGGGCTGGCGGGATTGCGCCAGCTCAGCATCGTTTCGACCCGTTGCACTTCATCCAGTGCTTCTTCCGCCGCCGCGCGCAGTTCGACGGGGTGGCCGCCAAACAGGGCGATCTCGAAACGCGTGGCCATGGCGTTGCGCGCAACGGTGACGGGCAGCTCGGACATTCGCGGACGTGGCTCAAGGTGGTGAGCCGCCTCTGAAGCGAGCCGGCCACCGATCAAAACAAAAACGCCGCCCCGGTCGAGGGGGCGGCGTTGATGCGAACACAGTTTAGGTGAGTTCGTGAGTGCCGTAGTAGATCGGCTGCACTTCGCGGCCGTCGCCGGTCGTGATCTTGCGCGTCTTCTCGTCGAAGAGGCACATGATGTTGAGGCGGTCGGACATTTCCGCGAGGGAGATGACGGTCTGGACGCGCACGGCCAGCTCGATGCCGGCATTGGGTTCCTTGCCGGAACGGATGCAGTCGAACCAGTTTTTCTCGTGCTGGTCAATCGGCTCACCAATGCCGACGTTGTTCAGGGTCAGCGGGTCCATTTCATCCGCGAATGGGCGCTCAGGGCGGAGTTCGACCCGGTTGCCGCCCAGCCGGATGGTGGCCTTGTGGCCCTTGATGGTGTCAGTCCAGCCCTGTTCGTTCACGGTGGAGCTGGTGACAATCATGTTCATGCCGGAAGGGAACTCGGCGATGAGCTGGGTGTTTTCATCCACGTCGCGCTCGTAGGTACCCGGAGTGTTCTTGTCCGTCTTGAAAGCCTTGGTGCCCAGGCAGACGACGCGGCTCGGGAACTCGGGGTTACCGGTGGCGAGCATGAGCGGGTGCAGGCGATGCGGCATGAGGTCGCCGAGCAGGCCACCGCAGTAGGGATAGTATTTGCGCCAGCGGAAGTAATGATCGGCGTCGAACTTGACCTTTTTATGGACGGGGCCGAGCCAGCGTTCCCAGTTGCAGTTGTCGGGCCGCAGATCGGGGTCAATGTCGTAGTTCCATTCTCCCTTGGGGCTGTTCCGCATGTAAGAACCCTCGAGCAGCACGAGCTGGCCGACTTCGCCGGCGCGGATCAATTCGGCGGACTTGTGGTATTTCTGGTCGGAACTGCCCTGGGAACCAACCGTCAACTTCATCCCGGTCTTCTTCACCACGTCGTAAATCTCAAACGCTTCCGCCAGGTGGCGGGTCATGGGCTTCTCGACATACACGTGCTTGCCGGTGTTCATCGAGTCCACGGAGATGCGGGTGTGCCAGTGGTCAACCGTGGAACAGACGATGGCGTCGATGTCCTTGCGGTCCATGATCCGCCGGTAGTCGTCGTAGCCGTCCACCTTGGAGCCGTTAATGGTGCTCTCGATGTAGCTCTTCGCGCCTTCGATGCGCTTGGTCCAGACATCACACACGGCCTTGAACTCGACGTTGGTTTCGCCAACTTTGTTGCACATGGAGCGGACGTGCGCCATGCCCTGGCCGCCGACGCCGACGAAACCGACACTGATGCGGTCGTTGGCACCAATCACGCGACCCAGCGAGGGTGCCTGGTTCTGGCCGTACACCGGCGTCTTGAATGAAGTGGCGGTGGCCACCACGGCAGCCGCGGTGGCTGATTTCTTGAGGAACGAGCGCCGGGTTTCCGGCGTGCCCGCTTTCGGGGATGAGTTGTTTTGCATAGGACGTTTTTCGTTAACTGCTGGTGAAACAGGTGATTCGTGGAGCCTAAACATCGGCCATACGAGGTCAATCAAATCATCATCCGGACGCCGGTCACGAGGACGACATTCAGGCAGATCGCCGGTGCGCCCTCAAGATTCGCCGGCTTCGGCCTTTTTCAAGTCCTCGGCGAGGAATTTTGCGACGTCCTTGAAGCGCGCGACATTCTCCGGATTGACCTCCATGAGCTTTTCATGCGCCTCCAGACAAGTGCGTTGCAACTCGAGCTGACTGGCCGCGCCCTGCCCTGCCGGCCGAGCCGTAAGCTGCCCGGGAATGCCCTCATCCGGTCCACAGGATAAAAATAAATGGCTCACACCGAGATTCCCCAGCAGATCCCGCACACGGTCGTTGACGTGATGCAACGAAATACCCTCCCCGGCTTCCGGCGGAAGCTGCATGCCGAAGGTGGTCAACAGGCCCACGAAGGTGCTGTCCATCAACGGGCACTCGCGCAAATCCACGGCGATCCGGCGATGCCCTTCGCGGAGGACGCCTTCCAACAGACTCTTGAAATCCACGCCGGCCGCAAAGGTGGCCCGTCCGACGACACGCACATAGACCACACCGTTATCCACGGCCACAAAAAGTTGGGCGACAGGCGAACTCATACGACAAAGCAAGTTGCGAAGGCGAAAGTACCTCCATTGACCCGGGCCTGCAAAGTTTTCATCTCACCGCGACCTCCCGGCGGCGGCAACCCGGCGCGGCTCGCCGATGATCTCGACCAGCGCCTGTTGCAAAACCAGCCGCTCCTCCGCCGACGAGGAGACCAGCCGGCGGTTGCTCTCCAGGAGAACTTCCATCGCCCGCACGAGTTCACCCGCCGTGTAGTTGCGGGCCTGGGGCAGCGCCTTGAACAGCACGAAGGGATTGACACCCAGCGGGCTGAAACGCCGGTCCTTCGGAAACTCGTCGGGATTGAGCCGCTCGACCTGCGCCTTGAACGCGGCATATGCGTGGGCAGGCTTCAACTTGCCGGAACGCAAAAGATCCTGGGCCATCAACAACACCCGGATCTTGGTGGTCACTCCGTAGAGCAAACCGATCTCTGATTTTTGTTTCTCGAACTGCATGCTCCACAACTCTTCGTCCAGGATGCGCAACGCGGCGGGCAGGTTACGATCACCCACCGACTCGGCTAGGGCAAAGGCCTGCGCCTGCTTGTTGCGGACACAGATCGCGGTCACATCCTCAAGGCTGATCGCCTTGGCATCGCCGGCATAGGTGGCCAGCTTCTCCACCTCCATCTGCAACTGCCGGGGATTCGGGCCGACGGATTGCACCAGTTGGGCCAGCGCCTCCTCGTCCATGCTCTTGCCGCGTTCCCGCAACGCCTCACGGGCCAGCATCCCCGCGCGGTCCGCCCAGTCCTTGTCGCTGGCCGACCAGCCGGCGTATTCCTCGACACCGCCCGCCTTTTGCAGAGCTTTGAAAAAGGACTTCCGCTTGTCCACCTTGCCGGCGGTGATCACGAGCCGGACGTTGCCCCAGGTGAAACCCTTGAGCGTATCGGCGAGGCCGGCCAAAGCCTCGGTCACCGCGCCTGAGGCGGACGTGCGGTCATCGCCGAGAAAGGAACAATCCTTGAACCAGATGGCCTTGCCGCCGCCGAAGAACGGGAGGGTGTTGAGCGCCTCATGAAGCTTCCTCAATGCGCCGAGCGCCTCGCCGCTGTTGCCAACGCGGGCGTCGATGGTTTCGTGATCCATCCCGCCGAGCTCCTCCTGCCAGCTGTTGAAAATCTCCCGACCGCGCTGCTGCACGGCGTAGTCGTCCTCGCCGAAAATCATCACGAGCGGGCCCGGCCGGGCGCTGGACTTGGCGGGCATGAGCCTACTCGTTCTCCTCGCCCTTCTCGTTGATCCGCTCCA
>CAYXDZ010000214.1:0-4230 GCA_964463815.1 uncultured Verrucomicrobiota bacterium
GGATTGTGCCGGCGCGAGAGGCCTTCGTTGCGGAAGTTCTTCCCGATCTCGAACAGCTTGTCGATGCCGCCCACGAGCAGCCGCTTGTGATACAGCTCGAGCGCGATGCGCAGGTAGAACTCGCAGCCGAGCGCGTTGTGAAACGTCTTGAACGGTGCCGCCGCCGCGCCCCCGGGAATCCCCTGCATCGCCGGCGTTTCGACCTCAATGTAGCCGCGCCCATGGAAGAACTGCCGGATCTCATGTACGATCGCGCTGCGCTTAAGGAACACGTCCTTCACGTCGTCGTTCGCGATCAGGTCGAGATACCGCTGGCGGTAGCGCGTCTCGGTGTCTTCAAGACCGTACCACTTGGCCGGCGGCGGCCGCAGCGCCTTGCCGAGAATGGTGAAGCTCTCCAGCTTGACCGACTTCTCGCCCATCTTGGTCGTAAAGAGCGTGCCCTTCACGCCGACGAAATCACCCAAGTCGAGGTGCTGGAGAATCTTGAAGTTGTCGTCGCCAACGGCCTGTTTCTGCACATAGACCTGGATGCGGCCGGTCTGGTCCTTGATGTCGAAGAAGAGGCTCTTGCCCATCTCGCGCAGCGCGGTGAGGCGTCCGGCCAGCGCGACGGCGCGGCCTTCGACATAGTTTTCCTTCGCCGGCACGCAGCCTTCCGTGGGCGTGAACTTGTTGGCAAAGGGATCAATCCCGTGCTCGCGCAAAGACGCCAGCTTGGCGCGGCGCTGCTCGATGAGTGCGTTGGTATCTTCGGCGGACATAAATGCAGGGGCCGATGGAACACGACCAACCGGGGGATGTCCACCGCTTTGCCGGACGGGAAGGGCGGGCGGCGGCACGCGCGTCCTGGCAGGGATCGCTCTACCGATGCTCGCCCGCCATGACGTCGCGTTCACCCAGGGGAATCTGAAACGGCTCCAGCGGGGTCGGCTCGTCGTGATCCAGGAAGTCCGTGCAGACGCGGAAGAACTCCGCCTCGGTTGTGGCACGACGGATCTCCGCGAGGAACCGGCCATCGGCATCGATGCCCACGCCGATGAAGTTCAGATACTTTTTCAAGTGGGTGACGTGCGCCGCTTCCCGGTAATCCGGATGGCGGATCGAATCATAGAGATCGCGCACGTAAGCAAGCACCGCGCGGCCTTTCGGTACAAACTCCGGTTCACCACCCAGGCGCTGGCGAATCTGGGTGAAGAGCCAAGGATTGCGAATCGCGCCGCGGCCGATCATCAGACCGCGCGCGCCGGTCTCCGCGAGCACGGCCTCCGCTTTCGCGGCTGAATAGACGTTGCCATTTGCCAGCACGGGACACGGCATCGTCTCGACCGCGCGTTGGATGAAGTCATAGTGAACGGCGCTGCGATACATTTCCTGCACGGTGCGACCGTGAACGGTCAGCAGATCCAGCGAGTGCTTCGCGAAGATCAGCAGTAGTTCATCGAACACCGCCGGGTCATCGAATCCGATGCGCGTCTTGACGGTGAACTTGCCCGGGATGGCGTCGCGCAGCGCGCCGAGGATGCGGTCGATCCGCGCGGGTTCGCGCAGCAACCCGCCGCCGGCGCACTTGCGGTACACGATGGGCGCCGGGCAGCCAAGGTTCAGGTCGATGGCCGCGATCGGATGCCGCTGAAGCTGCCTGGCCGTGCGCACGAGGGCGTCCACGTCATTGCCGATCATCTGCGCGATGGCCGGCCGACCGGTGGGGTTGTGCGTGAGCGAGCGGAGGATGTCCTTCTCCAGGTTCGAGGTGCTGTGAACGCGGAAGTATTCGGTCCAGTACATGTCCGGTCCGCCATAGCGCGCCATGACCTGCCAGAACTCCAAGTCCGTCACGTCCTGCATGGGTGCCAGGGCGAGCATGGGCGCCGGGCGGGCAAGGAGTTGATCGAACTGTTCTGTTGGCGTCATGGCGGGCGGCAGGAATCTGCCTGAACGACGCGGGATTGCAACGAGGACGCGCCGCTACTTTCCCCGCTGGATGAGCTTCCGAACGAGCCAAGCGATGGCGACCGTCACGGTGGTTCCCGCCAGCGTGAACCACGGCCAATGAACGGCGGGTGGTTGCAGAGCTTCCGGGAGCAGGGCCTTCCAAGGGCCGCCCAGCCAGAGCATGAAACCCAGCGAGGCAATCATCCCGATCACCACCGGTCGCGGCGAACCGCCCTGCCACCAGAGCAGAAGCACCAACGACCCCAACATGCCGCCGGCGGTCAGGCCATTCAGGCTGAAGGCGAGGTTCAACACGGAACCGGCCTGTTGCGACAGCCACGCGACCACCACGAGCACGGTGGCCCAGGCCAGCGTTGAGCGTTTGCTGAATTGCAGCAACCGGTGCTCGGTCCAGTCGCGGCCCAGCCAGTTCTTAAACAGATCCATCGTGGAAACGGAGGCCAATGCCGACAGGGCCGAACTGACCGACGACATCGCCGCGCTGAGGATGGCGACGATCACGAACCCGCGCATCACGGACGGCATCTCGGTGAGGATGAAGATCGGGAAGATGTAGTCATTCTTGCCGACGCCGGGTTGGGCCTCCGGTGGCGTTATGGCCATCGTGTGTTGCTGGTAGAAGACCCAGAGCAGCACGCCCACGAACAGGAAGAGCAGGAACAGCGGCAGGATGATCACCGCGCTCAGGGCCAGCGCCTTACGGCCTTCGGCGACGGACTTGCAGGAGAGCACGCGCTGGACGATGAGCTGGTCCGCGCCGTGCGAGGACATGACCTGAAACGTCGCGCCGATGACGCCCATCCAGATGTTGAAGGGCGCGGCGAGCGAGAACTGACCGTTGAACCAGTCCAGTTTTCCGGCGATGGAAGCCATGTTCATGGCCTCGGGCCAGCCGCCGGCAAGCTTCGTCGGAATGTAAAACAGTGCGAACAGACCACCGCCCGCCAGCAGCAGGAACTGGATCGCATCCGTCCAGATGACCGCCTTTACGCCGCCCACGTAGGTGTAGATCAGCGAGAGCCCGACAAAGAGCAGGATGGCGATGAGAATGCCGTGCTCGCCGAAGCCCAGCATCAACTGGAGCGGTATGCACGTGACATAAATGCGCACCCCGGCGGCGAGCGTGCCCGCGATCAGGAAGAACACGCTCGCGGTGCGCCGCGCCTCGGGACCGAATGCTTCGCCGAGCATTTGATACGGCGAGTAGATTTCTCCCTTGAAGTAATGCGGCACCATGACGACCGCGAGCAGGACGCGGGCGATGACGTAACCGATGATGATCTGGATGAAGGCGAGGTTGCCGCCGAACGCGATGGCCGGCACGCCGATGAATGTCAGCGCGCTGGTCTCCGTGGCGACGATTGAGAGCCCGACGCCCCACCAGGAGATGCTGCGGTTGCCGAGGAAGTAATCGCGGGCGTTCCGCTGGCCGCGCCCGAGCCGGACGCCGAACCAGATCACGCCGGCCAGATAGGCGACGATGATAAACCAGTCGGCGACGGAAAGATGGGCCACGGGGCGAAGTTAATTGGCCGGGCCCGCCGGGGCCAGTCATTCCACGGACGAAAGCCAGCATGGCCGCCCTTTCCGCACTCGACGCCAGCGGACCGATCTCCCCATGCTTCACTCGTGAAAACGATCGGCATCATCCCGGCCCGCTTTGCTTCGTCCCGGTTTCCAGGCAAGCCGCTGCATCCCATCGCCGGCAAGCCGCTCCTCCAGCACGTGATCGAAAGGTGTCAGCTGGCGAAGTCTTTGAGCGAGGTGATCGTGGCCACGGACGATGAACGCATCTTCGCCCTGGCCGCGAAGTTCTGCCGGGCGGAAATGTCGCGTTCCGATCACCCGAGCGGATCGGATCGCATCGCGGAAGTGGCGGCGCGCACGGATTGCGAGGCGGTGGTGAACATCCAGGGCGACGAACCGCTCATGGACCCGGCGGTGATCGACCAGGTGGCCGCGGCGTTGGCCGATTCGGAAATGAGCACCGCCGCCACGCGGATTCACTCCGTCGAGGAATGGGAAAGTCCCAATGCGGTCAAGGTGGTCACCGACCTCGCGGGACGGGCGCTGTATTTCTCGCGGCGGACGATTCCGTACCTGCGTGATCTGGCCGGCCAGCCGGTTGCGGCACAGATAGCCGCTTTCCCCATGTTGAAACACCTGGGCATTTACGGCTACCGGCGGGAAACTCTGCTGCGGTTGGTGCGTTGCCCGCAGTCCCCGCTGGAACAGGCCGAGAAACTCGAGCAATTGCGCGCCTTGGAGAACGGC
>CAYXDZ010000214.1:4330-6195 GCA_964463815.1 uncultured Verrucomicrobiota bacterium
TGCTGACAAGCCCCCGGCCGGTCCCGTAGGGTTTACACGCATGAAGTATATCTTCGTCACCGGTGGTGTGGTCAGCTCGTTGGGCAAGGGCCTGACGGCGGCCGCGCTGGGCACATTGCTCGAGAATCGCGGCCTCAAGGTCTGTCTGCAAAAATTTGATCCCTACCTCAACGTCGATCCGGGCACCATGAGCCCCTACCAGCACGGCGAAGTGTACGTGCTCGACGACGGCGCGGAGACCGATCTGGATCTCGGCCATTACGAGCGGTTTACCAACACGACGTTGACCCGGATGAACAACCTGACCAGCGGCCAGGTTTATCAGACAGTCCTCAACAACGAGCGCGAGGGCAGATACCTCGGCAAGACGGTGCAGGTGATCCCGCACGTCACGGACGAGATTCAGAAGCGCATTCTCGACATCGCCGACGCCTCGAAAGCGGACGTGTTGATCACGGAAATCGGCGGCACGACCGGCGACATCGAAGGGTTGCCGTTCCTGGAGGCCATTCGCGAGTTCGCCCTGGATGTCGGCCCGGGCAATGTGGTGTTCATCCACGTCACGTACGTGCCGTTCATCAAAGCGGCCGGCGAACTCAAGACCAAGCCCACGCAGCAGTCGGTCGCGAAGCTTCGCGAGATCGGTCTCGCGCCGCACATCCTGGTCTGCCGTTGCGAGCATCCGCTCGACAAGGAATTGCGGCAGAAGATCAGCCTGTTTTGCAGTGTCCCATACGAGGCGGTGATCGAGGAAAAGGACGTGGATCACTCGATCTATGAAGTGCCGCTCATGCTCCAGCGCGAGCGCATGGACGATCTCGTCTGCCGCTACCTGCACCTCGACGTGCCGGGCGGCGACATGAGCCACTGGCAGGAGATCATCCGCAAATTGATCGCGCCGCAGCACCGCGTCCGCATCGGCGTGGTCGGCAAATACATCGAATTGCAGGACGCCTACAAATCCGTGTACGAGGCGATCATTCATGGCGGCATCGCCAACGATTGCGGCGTGGCGATCGAGAAGGTCGAGGCGGAGGACATTGAGAAATTCGGCGCGGAGAAGGCGTTGAAAGGGCTGGGCGGCATCCTCGTGCCGGGTGGATTTGGCGAGCGCGGAACGGAAGGTAAAATCCTCGCCGTGCAATACGCCCGCGAGAAGAAGCTTCCTTATCTCGGGCTGTGTCTTGGTATGCAGATCGCCTGCATCGAGTTTGCCCGCAATGTCGTCGGCCTCGAAGCCGCGCACTCGCTGGAATTTGACCCCGAGACCAAGCACCCGGTGATTGCGCTGATGAACGAACAGAAAAAGGTGACGAAAAAAGGCGGCACCATGCGCCTGGGTTCACAACCCTGTCAGTTGGTCGTCGGCTCGCGCGCGGCCCAGCTTTACGGTGCGTTTCTGATCCAGGAAAGGCACCGGCACCGGTATGAGTTCAACAGCAGCTACCGGGCGCGGTTCGAGAAGGCCGGCATGGTGTTCAGCGGCACGTCGCCGGACGGGCTGCTGGTCGAGCTGATCGAGCTCCCGGATCACCCGTTCTTCATGGCCAGCCAGTTTCATCCGGAATTCCTCAGCAAGCCCAACCGCCCGCATCCGCTCTTCAAGGGCTTCATCGCGGCCGCCCACGCGCAGATTCATCAGAAGCCATTGTAGGAACGCCTGTCGTCCTCGTCCTCTTGTCGTCCTCGATCACTTCGACGGCCCGAAGCTCAAAGAACGCTGGAGTGCTGGAGTCTTGAGCCGCAGCCACTCCAATACTCCACCACTCCATGCTCCCGTCCTTGCCCCACTCGGGCATTGAGTTTGGCAGGAGCAGCGGTAAGCTTCCGTCACACCGCATTCATCTGCATGGCCATGACCAAGC
>CAYXDZ010000215.1:0-6174 GCA_964463815.1 uncultured Verrucomicrobiota bacterium
CGAGCTCGGGGCCGAGCTGGTCTATGACGCGCAACGCTACGGTTACACCCTCAACAAGGAGGTCGCATGAGCCACTGGCATCTCCGCAAGGGCCCGCGCAAGTTCAAGCCCGCTCCGGCCGCGCGGCATTTCGCGCCCCGCGCGCCCGAGCGCGCCGTGGGAGGTGGCACTGCCACCCAACCGGACTTGCTGGACGGCGAGCGCGCCGGGTTCATCCGCGCCCTGGACGGCGCGACGTTCGATCTCCCCGAGTGGGAAGCGGAATTCACCGGCAGCATGTTTCAGCGCGTCGAGAAGCGGCTGCCGCTCACCGACAAGATGCGTCTCCAGATCGACCGGTTGATGCGGAAGTATCCCCAATTCACGGGCCGCGAGAAATTGAAGCCCGTCCGCAGCACGACGCGCGAAGCGTACGTGCCGGATGAGGCGGCGGCCCTGTTGAGTCGAGGACGAGGACGAGCCGGAGGACAAGGACGATGAATACCGCCAACTGCAAAAGCAGCTCGTTTGGAAACAGGGTTGCGGACACGTCGCGCGCGTTGCCATGGGGTGATACCCCCATCAGGTGTTCACCCCATTTGCCCGTGCGGAAGCACTTTCGGCCGGCAGGACAGCGGGTTTCAAAACCCACACAAAGGATCCCACACCACCACCAGCGGATCGCCTCGCCGGCCGATCTCCCATCTCCCGTTTCCCCTCTCAACTCGCAACTCATAACTCATAACTCATAACTTCCTTGCCATCTCCCCAACAACGCCCGCTCCCGAACTTCCGCCTGCACGAGCACACCAAGCTCGTGACGGTCGAGGCCGCGCGCGCGCACCTGAACGTGGACGCGCAGACCGTGCGCGACATGATCGATTCGGGGGAGATCGCCTGGGCGTTCAACATCGCCCTAGGCACGCGCATCCGCGAGGAGCGCATCTTGGCCGAGTGCTTTGGGGGCCGGCCGTTTGAAACGCTCGACCAGGTGCTCGACCACCTGTGCCCGCCGGTGCGCCGGTCGATCCGCGCGGTCGAAGTCGAGATGCTCCTCGTCTGCTCGCGGCCGCTGATCCTGGACCTGCATCGGGCCGGTGAGTTGCACGGGATCGTGAACGGGCACACGCGGCACCTCGAGGTCGCGAGCCTGCGGGAGTTTTTGCGGCGGCGATGGATCACTTGAGGCGGCCCACGAAATACACGGAAATGAAACTGAACCCTGAAAACTCGCCGGAAGGCTTCGCGGAGCGATTGGTCGAACATTTTGGCAGCCACGAGGCGGCGATGGAATTTCTGGAGCTGGAAGAGGAGACCGCAAAAAACACCCCGAAGGGGGTTCCGGTGATCTATGTCACGCAGGTAAAGGGCGGGCGGATGCACTCATCGCGCATCCGGAGAGCCATCAACGGAGAGCTGGAGCAGACCTACATCACGCAGCCTTGCAAATAGCTTTATGGGAACACCAACAACCGAATTGGAAATCGTATCAACCGGCCGCGACCTGTGCACGGAAATCAAGGCGGCGTGGGAGCGCGCCGCACACGCGGAAGTCGAGGCCATGCGCGACATCGTGCGCGTGGGCGCCCTGCTGCTGGAGGCGAAAGAATCATGTGGCAAGGGAGAGTTCGCGGATTGGCTCGCCAAGAACATCTTCCCGGACAACTTCAGCACCGGGGGAAAGCGAGTCTATGAGTCGGCCATGTGGCGTCGGGCGAACCGCTGGATGGAGGCCACCAGGAACGTTTTCACCACCCTGGAAATCGGTAGTAGACACGTGTCTACTTTCAACGACCTGCCCATTTCCCAGGTGCTTTCCCTGCCCGCCGCCGATCTGCCGCCCCTGGCGCTAAAGGTCCGTGATCGCGTCTTCGCCGAGGTGGATGGCAAGACGCTGGCCCAGCTCACTTTCAAGTTTGAGCGCCTGGAGAAGGCGCTCAAAGGTGGGGACAACGAATGGGCCGCGTGGATCCGGAAGCACCACAAGGAGCTGATTGTGGACGGCCAGGTGCCCGGCCGCAAGAAGGTGCCCAAGGAGGTGTGGGCCGAGTGGGAGCAATACCAGCTCGCCCTGGCGAAGAAGCTCCAGAGCCCCGAGCACGAGCTCAAGATCGCCGAGGGCAACGCCCGCGAGCTGCTCGGCGTCGTCGATCGCATGACCCAAAGCCAGACCACCCGCCAGCTCCCGCCCCATACGTGCGCCCAACTGCGCAACGCCCTCAAGCAACTCTCGGACATCCTCAAAGACCTCGAAAGCCGATGACCCTCGCCCTGATCAACGCCGAACCGCGCGCCCTGGACAAACTGCCGCGCGACATGTACGAGGAACTGTCACGCATCGCCCACTGGCTCCCGCGCGTGCGCACCGCGAAGAGCGTGCTCCGCGTGTGCCGCGAGGCGTGCCCGGACGTGGGCCTGCCCTCGAAGGTGCTCTACCGCCGCGTCACGGACTGGCTCAAGACGAATGACTGGCGCTGCCTCATCGACCGCCGGCGTTGCGCCTTCCTGTGGGATTCACGGGATGCGGTGGGGTTGCCGGAGGCGTTCAAGGAATTTTACCGCGGCCTCCGCGAAAAGCACCAGCGCGTCGCCACCAGCGCGCATCGCGATCTCCTGCTCATCTGGCGCACCCACACGGATGCCGCGGGCAACTACCACACGCAGATCCCCGGCTATGGCGACACCTGGCCGGCTGCGGATGCGCGCACAGGCATCCCCACGGGCTGGACGTACGAGAACCTGCAGCAGGCCGTGCCCGAGGATGTGTATGACGCCAAGGCCGCCCGCGAGGGCTTGTTCGCCGCCAGCACCTTTCGCCCGCCGCTGCTGACGACGCGGGTCGGTCTCAAGCTCGGTGAACGCGTCGAGTTCGACGATCACGAGTTCGACCACAAGATCCATTTCCCCGGCCAGCCGAAGGCGATGCGGCCGACGTGCTACGGCGGCATCGACGGGTTGAGTTCCTTCGTCGATCTGTTTGTCCGGCCCGTGCTGTGGGATCTGAATGATCAGTCCAAAAAGGAGCTGACCGAGTTTCAGTTCCGCTGCTTCGTGATCCACTGGCTCATGCGGCACGGCTACCGGCCGGAGCCCGGCGGCACCACCTTCTTTGTCGAGAACGCCAAGGCCACGATCCGCGAAGATTTCAAGCGCAACCTTTTTGACCTGAGCAACGGGGCCATCCTCGTCTCGAAGGGGGCGATGTTCAGCGCGTCCGCGCACCCCGGCCAGTTCCGGCCGCGCGGCAAGGGCAACTTCAAACACAAGCCGGGCATCGAGGGCGCGTGGAGCATCATCGAGAACATCCTCGACCGCCTGCCGGGCCACACGGGCAGCAACGCGCGGATCAACGGCCCCGCTGAATTGCACGGCCGGGAAGACTATCTGCAACGAGTCTTAAAGCAGGCTGCAACGCTCCCGCAGGACCGCGCCGCCGGACTGCTGCTGCCCGTCCTGAGTTTTCACCAGTTCTCAACCGTTGCCCTGGAGACGATTGCCGGCTGGCTCGCCGATCCCGACCACGACCTGGAAGGCTGGGACAAGCTTGGCTTCGAGAAGCCCGAGTGGCGGCCCGACGAAAAGTCCCTCGCGTGGTACACGCAGGAGGATTTCGCCCGCCTGTCCGAGGGTGAGCAGATGGTGCTGCGGGCGAAGCTCGCGGACCCGTCGATGCACCTCACGCGTGTGCAACGGCTCAGCCGGCGCGAAGTGTGGGACCGCTTCAACCACGAGCTGGTGCGGTTCAGCCCCAAACAAATGCACCGGCTCTTCCCGCTCACCGACGGCATCGAGGTCACCGTGAACAAGCAGCGGCTCATCGAGTTCACGGATCGCGAGAAGTTTGGCCCCGGCACCTTCTGTTTTCTCGCCCGCGACCGGCATCATGGCGACGCGTTGCCTGGTGAGAAGTTCCTCGCGTTCTTCAATCCGCTCCATCCGCGCTGGCTCAACTGCTGCCGGGCCGACGGCTCGCACGTCGCGATGTTCGAGGCGTGGGACATTCCGAGCCGAAACGATGTCGAGGGGATCAAGCGGCAGATGGGCCGGCAGGCGGCCTGGGAAGCGCCGAGAAAACTGCGGCTCGCCGGCCGGCACCAGGATGAGGCGGAGCAACGCGCGCACATGATCGAGCACAACCGCGCGGTCGTGGCGGGGCTCGGCCAACCCACAGACGAAGAACGGTCGGCAGAAACGATTGCGGCGCTCGGTCGGGTGTGCATCGAAACAGTCAACTCAGGAGATGAAAAAGGAAATGGACACACAGACTACAGCGGCTTCTGACAAGGAGCTTCCCTACACGCCGGAACATCGCGACCGGCTGGTCGCCTTCCGCGAGCAACGCGGCTGGAGCAACGAGCAGCTCGGCAAACAGATCGGGAAGAGCGCGCATGTCGTTTACATGTATCTGCGCGGCGAGTACGCGGGCTCCTGGCGCGAGGTCGAGCGCGACTTGCTCGATGCGGTGGATCGCATCGAGACGCTCCAACTCCCGGCGTCGGGCCTGCATCGCACGGTGATCACCGACCGCGTGGCGGCCGGTCTGCGGCGCGCGTGGAACACGCTGGACATTGCGCTGCTGCACGGGCCGGCCGGCACCGGCAAGAGCGTCGGCTGCCTGAAATTCGCCCAGGACAACCGCACCGCCATCCATCTCACCGCGCAACGCTGGGCGGCGAGCCCGATGGCGCTCGAGCACCTCATCTTCCTGCGACTCGAAACGCGCGATTGGAAACGGCGCGGGAGTCGCGGCCAATATCTCGTGAACAAGCTGCGCGGTGCAAACCGCCTGGTCATCATCGACAACGCGCAACGGCTCGGCGTGGCGGCGTTGCAGTGGCTGTTTGATTTCCACGACGAGACCGGCAACCCCATCGGTCTCGTCGGCAATTCCGAGGTGCTCACCAAGGTGGCGGCGAACGATCAGATGCACTCGCGCATCGGCCTAAGCTGGCGCGTGGCCATCGAGGGCGCGACGGACAAGACGCTCGAAACCTTCGTGGAGATCGGCACTGCGGATCTGCCGGCGGACGCGCGGCGCCAGGTGGCGAACGCAGCGCGCAAGGTGGTGACCGGCCCCGGCCACGCAAGCAATGCCGGCTCACGCTGGACATCAAGGGCAGTGACGACTTCGAAAAAGTCTGCGCGGAGAAGGGCCTGCCCACCACCTGGTTGACCGCCTTCAACGCCGCCGCCAACCAACTCACCGAGCAAAGCATCCAGGAACAGGAGTGGAACTGAGCGATGAATGAAAACAAGAAAACCGAACGCGCGGCGATTCGAAGCAAGGTTGCCGAAGGCCGTTGTCGAAGAACTGCTTCGCCGAATGGAGGCGGGCGAGAGCTATGCCGACCTCGTTTTTTGGATACAGATACGGACGGGCTTACTCACGTCTGTGTCTGTGTTAAGCAGACTCCGCAAATCCCACTTCACGGACAGGAAAAAAAGAGCGGATGGGGCGATGGCGAAACTGACAGACGATCAGCAAGCTGCGCTTGCCGACTGGTTAACTTGTTTGAGCCTCAAGGACACAGCCGCCAAGATGCTGGACGAGTTCGGGGTCAAAACTGGGCGGGCCGCCCTCAGCCGCTGGCATGCTGCCTACGTGGCCCCACTGCCTGCCGCCGAGCCCCTTCTTCCAAAGCGTCGCACCTATGCGGAACTGCTTTCCAAGAAACGGGCGGGTGGCCAGGCGCGGCGATCAACCAATCAACTCCTCAAACTCAATGAACTCGCCCAATTCACCAACCCGCATCCCGTCGGCAGTTGAACTAAAGAGGGAGTTTGCGGGCCTGCTCGGTCAGTTCGAGCAGTTCGCCCAGCGCCTCGTCGGCTACCTCGACACCAAGCCCAATCTCCGCGCCGAGTTGATCGAGGAAGGCTTTACCCATGATCTGATCCGCAAGCTCGAATTGCTCGGGCGCGGCCAGATCATTCCGCAGCTCTTCAACAACACTTCCGCCGTTGGCCGCAAGCTGTGGGCCTTGCCCACTTCCGAACAGCGGCGGTTGCTCAATGATGGTGTCGAGGTTTTCGAGCTGGTCGATGGCAAGCCCACGTCACGCATCATCCCGCTGCCTGACCTGACCCGCGACCAGGTTGCCCTGGTATTCGGTGCCGATGGCCCGCGCTCACTCGCGGAGCAGCGCACCATCTTCAACCACAGCTGCTACCGCACCAACACCAGCGGCGCCACAG
>CAYXDZ010000216.1:0-6168 GCA_964463815.1 uncultured Verrucomicrobiota bacterium
TCTCGCGCTGGCGCTATGGAGGTCCGGTGAACTGGATGCGGCGGCGCAGGAGTTCGCGGCCGCAGTTGCCGAAGATTCCACCCTCGCGCCGTTGCGCATGGATGCCGCGCGCTTCCAGAGCGAGCACGGCGATGCGGTCGAAGCGCTCAAGCTGCTGCACGGACTCGTGACCGAGAATTCCGCCTTCGTCGCCGCCTGGGTGCTCGGCGCGCGGGTGGCGTTGAGTCATGCGGATTTCATCGAGTTCGCCCGTGATTGGACGACTGAAGCGGTGAAACATCATCCCAACAACCCGGACTTGATCGCCGCCCGGGGCGAAACGCTGCTCCTCACCCAGCAATTCGCCGACGCCCTGCCCTGGTGGCGGCAGCTCCACACGGCTCCGCGGGCGCTGTCGGCCCGGGTGCTGTGCGAACTGATGCAGGGCGAGCTGAGCATTGATGAACCGCCCGCCAACGAAGCGGAGGTCAGCCGTGAGTTTCTGAACTGGTATCGCCGGCTGATCCAGTTCCGGGCAGGCGAAGCCGTACAAGCCATCAGCGAGCGACTGGAACTCCTGGGTATCGTATTGCCCTCGGCCGGTCGAACCTTACGGCAAATTCTGGATCAAGCGGCGGTCGAGGCTGCCTGATCTGAACCCCGCTAGCGCGCGGACGGCAGGGCCAGTTGCGGCGGCGGGCGCAGGTTCAGGGGATTCACTTCGAACCCGCCTGTTTCAACGGCACCCTTCCAGTCCGCGATCAGTTCGCGCACCACGGCGAGATCCATTCCGTCATGGTGGGTGGGGTACTTTTCAAGGTTGGCCGCCGCCAGATTGAACAACGCGACCGCCGGGCGCAGCCGGTTCTTCTGCAAATGCACGAACGCGCCGGCAAGCTGGATCAGACCCTTGTGGTAGGCGTAGTTGGGACCGCGCCGATCCGCCAGCCAGAGCTCCTCCAGCACGTCATGCGCTTCAAAGTAGAGGCCGCGATTGAAGCACTCGAAATAGCCGGAGTAATGCGGGCTCCAGCCCCGGCCGGCGCAGCCCGCGATCAGTTCCGCGATCTTCCCGCTCTTTTTGCTCACGCCCGCAGCATAGAGGCGTTGCGCAACCTGTCGAGCAACGGCACGTCCGTCAGCGCCCCGATAAGCACTCGACAATCCAAACCCCCTTCGTAAGACTCCGCGCCCGTGGCAAAAAACGCACTCGGACGAGGCTTGGGAGCACTGCTCGGCGGCAGTGCGGCACCCGCCATTGCGCCGGGTCCGGCCGCAGTCGCCACGCCCGCCCCATCCGCACAAAACAGCGTGGACATGGTCGAACTGGCGCGCATCCAGCCGTGCTCGTTTCAGCCGCGCAAAGACTTTTCCCAGGAATCCCTCCAGGAATTGGCGGACAGCATCCGCGAGCAGGGCATTGTGCAGCCGTTGATCGTCCGCCGCGCGGGGGATCGCTTCGAATTGATCGCCGGGGAACGCCGCTGGCGGGCCGCGCAACTCGCCGGGCTCAGCCGGGTGCCCATTGTGGTGCGGGAAGCGGATGACCGCACGGTGCTGGAACTGGCGCTCGTCGAAAACCTCCAACGCGAGAACCTGAACCCGATGGAGGAGGCCCAGGGTTACGCGCAGTTGATCGAGCAGTTCCAACTCACCCAGGAGCAGGCGTCCGTAAAGGTCGGGAAAAGCCGCGCGCTCGTCGCCAACGCCCTGCGCTTGTTGAAGCTCTCCGAGGAAGTCCAGGCCTACCTTCGCCACGGCCAGTTGTCGGTCGGTCACGCGAAAGTCATCCTCGGCGTCTCGAATGCCGAGGATCAAAACTACATCGCCCAGCGCTGCCTCAAGGACGGCCTGAGCGTGCGGCAGGTCGAGGATTACGTGGCCCACTATCAGGGCGCAGATGCCCGTCACGCGGGCGGTCCGCGAGCCAAAACCACTCCCGCCGCCCGCGACGCGAATGTGGAGAGCCTGGAATCCCGCCTGCGCGAAAAGCTGGGCACCAAGGTCACGCTGCGTTACCGAAAGGGCAAAGGAAGTTTGGACATCCGCTTCTTCTCCGATGAAGAACTGGAGCGCGTGCTGGCGATCCTCGGCGTGGCCGCTGATTGAGCCGGCGCCGTGCGCCAACCCCGGCAACCCGTTTCCTGTCATGATCAACTCCGCTGAACAGCGCCAAACCCTCGCCTCCAAGCTGACCAAATCCGCCGGCCAGGTGCCGGCCTTGCGCGCCTTCGTCGGCCTGGACGGCTTCGTCGATGAGATTTATCACGTCGTCAACACCCGCCAGAACGCGGAGGAATGGGAGCGGCTGCCGACCATCGCGGCCTTCGCCGAACGCCTCGCCGCCGCCGCCGGCAAGAGCACCAACATCGAACTCGTGCCCCAGCTCACCAAGCTCGGCGGCAACGGGCCGATCATGGCCAATGCGCTCGCCAGTTTCGGACTGAAAGTCTCCTACCTCGGCGCGCTCGGTTATCCCAAGATCCGCCAGGTGTTCGACGCTTTCACGCAGGTCGCCGACGTTCATTCGATCGCGCCGCCCGGTCACACCAACGCCCTCGAATTCGAGGATGGCAAACTCATGCTTTCGAGCAACGTGCAGCTCAACGACGTCAACTGGAGGAACATCGAGGAACGGTTCGGTCGCGATCAGTTTGCCGGCCGCTTTCAAGGGTCCGACCTGGTGGCGTTCGTCAACTGGACGAGGGTGCCGTACATGAGCGACATCTGGGAGGTGTGCTTGAAGGAATTGCTGCCGCCGTCGGATGCGCCGCGCCGCTGGATTTTCTTCGACCTCGCCGATCCTCAGAAACGTGCGGACGACGACATCAAGCGCGCCTTGCAGTTGATCGTGCGGTTCAACGAGCGGTTCAACGTCATCCTCGGCCTCAATGAGAAGGAAGCGTACGAAGTCAGCGAGGCCATCGGCATTCCGCAGCGGGAACACTCGCCGGAGAACCTCGCCCAACTCACCCTCGAACTGAATAAGCGGGTGCCGGTGGAAACGATTGTGGTCCACCCCGTCGCGTATGCCCTGGCAGCCAGCCACGGCGAGGTCACCACTGTGAAGGGACCGTACATTCCCAAGCCCAAGATCACCACGGGCGCGGGTGATCATTTCAACTCGGGCTTCTGTCTCGGCAAACTGCTCGGCCTATCCAACACCGAAGCGGTGCTGACCGGCGTGAGCACCAGCGGTTTCTACGTCAAGAACGCGCAAAGTCCGGCCGTGACCGATCTTGCCGCTTTTCTAAACGACTGGCCCGGGTAAGATTGTCCGCGCAATGGTTCTGCCCATCGTCACCTACGGCCACCCGGTGCTCCGCCAGAAAGGCGCGCGCATCGATCAAATCACACCCGAGATCACCAGCCTCATCGCCGACATGCTGGATACGATGCGCGATGCGCACGGTGTGGGGCTGGCCGCGCAGCAGATCGGCCGTGCGCTGCAATTGACCGTGATCGACGTGACCGGCATCGAGGACCGCCCCTCCACACTGGAGCTCGATGGCCAGCCGGCCGCGCCCGAGTCGATCATGCCCCTGGTGTTGATCAACCCGGAGGTCAAGCCACTGGCGGAACCCGTCGCCGGGCCCGAGGGCTGCCTGAGTTTTCCGGAGATCTATTTCGATGTCACCCGTGCCGAGCGCGTTGCGGTGACGGCGCTGAATGAAAAGGGCGAAGCCATTTCGTTCACGTGCGGCGGCCTGCTCGCCCGCGCGGTGCAGCACGAGACCGATCATCTCAACGGCGTGCTTTTCATCGATTACCTCTCGAAGAATGCGAAGGCCAAGCTTAAGGGCGAGCTCGACGAACTGGTCTATCTGACCCAGCGCGAACTGAGTCAACGTTGAGGTTCCGCTCACCAGCGGAGTCCCTTGGAGAAGACAACCGCCCAGTTACCCCGGCGATAGAAGCATAAAGACCGGATGAACCGTTGGGGGCAGGATTATTCATTGCCCCTACTGGAGGAGGCCGGTTCCACCTTGTCCGGGGCTTTGACCTCAAACAGTCGCTTACCAGTTGCGGTGGCGTAGCCCCAAAGCTCTTCGAGCTTGTTTGCAGCTTCCGTGCTCTTGGCCTTGCGAGCACAAAAGTGAATTGAAATGTCGAAGAGAAACTTGGGGTCCAGAAAAAGTGACTGCTTGCTGCCTTTGCCATCGCGCAGTTCGCGGGCGCGCCGTGCAAGTTTTTCCGCAATCCATTGCTCATCGGAACTCAATGCCTTTGCCTCCATGGACTCAGCGGCTTTCTCCCATTCACCGTTGGCAGCCAACCGCTCGCCAGTCAGATAAACGACGATGGGGTGGTTGGGTGCCAGCTTCACGCATTCGGCAATCTGCTCATCCGCCTTTTTCCAGTCCCGTTTGAGCAAGGCGTCGCCCGCTACGAAGGCCCGGGCCATCACAACTGCATCTTCACCTTCAACGGCATAATCCGATTGCTCCGCTGATCGAGCCAGCTTCTCGACTTCCAGAGCTGCCAGGCGGTTCCAGCCGTGGAATCCATAAACGAAAGCGCGAACCCCATGATACAGCATCGCTGAATTGCTCGAGGTCAGATCATTTAGGACTACCGACTCCACTTCCGCCAAGGCAAGATCGCGCTGACCTACGGAGACCATCGATAGCGCGAGAAACAATCCTGTTTCGGGCGGAGGGTTCGTTGACCAGGTTCGCAGTGAAGCCGCCACGTTGGTCCACGCAGGAGGCTCTGCAAATTCTCCCGTGCTAAATTCTTGCACCAGCATGGCCAACATCTGCGCATTCTCGGTGAGATTCTGATCCCCAAGCCAGACAACATTTGTGCCTTGGAGCGCCATCGCTTCGGCACCGATTGCGGCGGCGGAAAGGAGCCCGCGGAGGGCTACGACTCGGGAAGCACGATAGGTCTTAGCTTTGAGACTTCCCAGTCGCTCCGCCCGTTGGTGTTCTTCGTATGCGTGCTCGGCGATTTCTTGAGCCTCCATTACTGCCAAGCGAGCCTCACCAACAAGACGCTGGGCAACCGGATCCTGATCCGCTTCGAGTTCTAATCGGGTCAGTAGGCGGCGAGCACGTCGTGAGGCGTCCATGGCTGCTTGGGGGTCATGTTGCTTCGCCGCCGCAGTCGCTTTGTGACTGGCCTCCAGAGCCGCCTTATGGAGGTTTTCCGGACTTTGACGGCACCCGGTCACATGCAGGAAAATCACGGCGACAAGGAAGAGATGCCGGGTTTTACAAATCGATTTGGACGCTCTGCTCACAACGCGCGATCTTGGGCAACCGTAGGATCGAGTCGAGTCGTTTTAAATTTGGCGCACAGCCCGGCTCTTGCGCCGTCGGAAAGCTGCGTGGCAGCAGTGGAAAGCAGCCCCGGCGCAAGCCGTGGACGAAACCGGTTTGTTCAGGCGGGGAACGTCGGGCAAGTGGGGTTGTGCGCGCCGTTGGTGCGGTTGAGTGCGGGCCGCACACGCAGTCCCGCGCTGCCGCCCGAGGCCAGCTTGACCGATACTTGACTGAGGCTTGACCCAAAACCGGCCCATCGGGAGACGGTTCCGGTTGGCAATTCACCATCACCCCGGCGCTGCTGGCACGGGTAGAAGGCGGGACTGGTGAAGCGCGTGGGCACCGTGCAAGATCGGCGCTACGTCCTGCAATGAGCTCCCCCCGCCGACACTGCGAACCAGCTTGCCGAGTTGTTCAGAGCGACCAGCCCTGGCGGTATTCGCGGTGGAGCAGGTTGCTGGCGCGCTCGGAATTTAGAATCCGGCCGCTGAGCGTGTCGTATTCGAGCGGGCCCTCCACCAGCGTGGCCAGGTTGGCGAGCTGGGCCAGTTCCGTGAGCGGGCCGCCGATGTCGAAACTCGAGAAGGTCTTCCCGTTGCCTTTGCACGCCTCAAGCCATTCCCATTGATGGCTCTGCACGCGGGGCAGCGTCTCTGGCGGGCCGCCCTCGAAGTCTTCAAACTTGTTCTCCGGCAACAGCACGTAATTCGCGTTCCACGGGTTGTCGGAATACAGCGAGCCCTTCGAGCCCACCAGCAAATCGCCCCAGCCGCCGCGCTTGTGACCCAGCAGCAAATCCTCGGGCGGCTTTTCCTTCGCGTAGAAAGTCAGCTTCACGGGCGGCAACGCGCCGCGCGCGGGCAGGTCCATCACCACCTTCAGCGAACTTGGATAGCCTTCGAGATCGACTTCGGAAGGCCAG
>CAYXDZ010000217.1:0-6159 GCA_964463815.1 uncultured Verrucomicrobiota bacterium
ATCACGACCAGCAGCTCGATCAGCGTGAAGCCACGCTTGAGTGCATTTTGGTTACACATAGTTATTTTTCTTGGTTTTGGATTTACGACTTACGAACGGATTTCACCACCTGGCCATCAGGCAGGGAACCTTCCGACCGGTTCCGATGTGACGGTTTGACTTGAGACAAACGTCCGTGTGACGCAGCGTTCGTAGGCGATGATCTCCAATCTGGTGACTGTGCGTTTCACCGCACAGCACAACATACTGCAAATCAACAGCAAACATCTGCCACTTTGACCAAAAACCGGCCTCATAAACATCCTGCTCAGTAACCAAAATTCATGCGCATTATTGGCGGAACAGCCGGCGGTAAAATCCTCAAAGTCCCCAAAGGCCAGGGCGTACGGCCGACGCCAGACCTGGTGCGGCAGGCGGTCTTCAACAGCCTCGGGCCGATCGTGAACGACGCCCGGATACTGGAACTTTTCGGCGGCACCGGCGCGTTGAGCCTGGAATGCTTGAGCCGCGGTGCGCGGGAAGCCGTGTGCGTCGAGAAGTCCGCCAAGCACGCCGGGTTCATCCGTGACAACGCCCGACAGGCGAACTTGGCGGATGCGCGTTTTCACATCCGGGTCATGGACGCATTCGCCGCGCTGAAACAAATGGCTGCGGCGGCAGCACGCTTTGATCTCGTGCTGGCCGACCCGCCGTACGGAGAGAAGAATCTGACGCAGCGTTCGCAGTCCTTCGCCCAGAAAGTTTTGGACGACGCTCATCTGCCCGGTCTGCTGGCGGCGGACGGACTGCTCGTGCTGGGTCATGCCCGGCGGGACCGGCTCGAATTGCCACCACCCTGGCGGGAGCGCAAAGCCCTGAAACACGGCGACTCGATCTTTCTGCTGCTCACTCCGGCGTCACCGCCGGCAGCGGACGCCGGGCCGGAATCTTGATCCGCGCACATGAACGAGTTCATCGCCGCGTTTGAAATCTCCGCGCTGGGTGCCGCCGCGCCCTGGCTGCTCGCGGGCATTTTTCTAACGGCATCGACCATCATGATCTGGCGGCTCGAGGTGCTCGCGGGAAAGGGTTTCGAAGGCACCGTGCTGGGCACGCTCATCATGCCGTATTGCTCGGGCATCGGGAACCTCGTGTTCGCCTGGGTGATGGGCCGGCAACGCGGGTCGAGCTCCGAGGTCTTCATCAACTGCCTGGTCAACAACGTCACCAACCTCACGCTCCTGATCGGTCTGCCCACGGTGATCTGGGGCGTCGCGCTAATTGGCAAACGGAAGAAGCTCGCCCGGGCCGCCGCGCAAAATGAGCAGATCAACCGGCTCTCGCTTCTGCTCACGTTGCTGGCCGGCGTTTTCTTCACCGGCGCGGTGTGGGCTTTGTCCCGCGATGGGTCGCTGGATTTTGGCGACGGGCTCGTGCTGGTCGGGATTTTTCTTTTCTGGCAGTGCTTCCACGTCTTCGAAGTGCTGAAGACCAATGTGCGCCGGAGCCGGACGCTGCCCTGGTCGATCTATCCCGAACTCGTCGTGCTGCTGGCCGGCGCGGTGGTCGTCTTCTGGAGCATCAACGGGCTGGTGGCCTGGATCGAAACCATCGAATCCGGCTGGTTCAGCGCCCGCAACCTGGGCTGGCTGAGCGGCTGGTTGATGGTGCTGCCCAATGCCTTGCTCGCGGTCTATTACGGCTGGCGCGGCCGGTCGGAAGTGGTCTATGCGTCGCAGGTGGGCGATGGCCACATCTGCATCCCGTTGTGTCTCGGCGCGTATGCCCTGCTCACGCCCGCCAAGGTTCCCGCAATTTTCGATCTCTCCGTCCTGGTATTGCTCGGCGCGCTGGGGGCGCACCTGCTCCTGGTCGCGGTGTTCGGCCGGCTGCCCCGCGCGGCCGGGTGGCTGTTTCTGGCTGGTTACGGCGTCTTCCTCTGGAAAGGGCTGCCGGGGTAAGCGTCGAAAACTGAATTCCGAAAGCCGACGACCGGGCCAATACCGAAGGCCGAATCTCTGAAGGCGGGTCACCCGATTCCTTGCAGCATTTCGGATCGACGATGGTTTCCGCTTGCGGGATTCGGACTTGTTTCGGCTTTCGGTTTTCGCGCCCCGGACTCCAGTCTTACGCCGTGAAGGTCACCGGGTTGGAGCGGAAGTATTCGCTCAATTCGACAAACGGCTTTTGCGCGCGCAGCCACTTCCCGTCCTTCGTGATCTCTGCCATTGTGGTGTAGAGATTGTTGCACATCACATACACGCCGTCGCCAATGCAGATGAAGGCGTCGAACTGCGAGCCCGTTCCCTCCCGGGCAAATTCGAAATCGCCGAAGTGATGCCGGCCGCCGAGCAACGACTGCCGCAGCGAGGCCAGGTCGCGGCTGAAGCGGCCGGCGAACTCCTCGCGCCGGGGGCCGGAATAGTCCAGCAGGCGCGATTGATCGGGCAGCAGGCTGACGATCGCCCATTCGTCGAACACACTGCGCCCGTAAAGTTCGTTCATCTGTCGCGCGCAATCGCGCAGCCGGGGAATTGCCTGATCAATGGTCATAGCGGATTTGCTTCGGCCCGCAGCGAAGCACGATTCGTGCAGCCCGCCAAGGGGGAACTCTGGCCGCCTGAAAACTCGCGTCGGCCGTGGAAAAACTTCAACAACGCCTCCGCGAGCATCGTCGGCCTTCACCGTGAGCTGGCTGAACCGGGACACTCCCGACCGGGAAACAGGCACTCGGGTTCGGCGCGTCCGATGCAGCGAATCGCTTGCAACTTTGCCCGGCTCGATTGTGTTATTTCCCCGGCGACGTTGCGGCCCCGCCCTCCCGCCAAACAAATATGTTCAGCTATCAGGACGCCAATCATCACACCGTCGGCCCGTTGCCGACGGACGCCATCCGCCAGCTCGTCGCGGCGGGCGTCATCCGCCGGCACACGCTGATGCGGACTTTGGGCACGGAGTTCTGGCAGCCCGCCGCGCAGTTCGCCGAGTTCAAGGAACTCTTTAACCAGATCCACGCCCCCGACCGTGACCCGGCTGGCGGGCCTGAAGCCACTGGGACGGAAGCCGGCGAATCCGCCGTGCCGCCGGCCATCGACATTTCGGCCGAGGTTTCACCGGATGCCACGGGTGGCGCTGAGCGGGCTGAGCAAGCAAACACCGAAGCGGGCGCGAAGCAGGACCATGCGCCTACGGGCGAAGAAAAAGTTGCCGCCGCTTCGCCGACCGAGCCACCACCCTCCACGGAGGAACGTTACTTCATGATCGGCGGCGACGGACGGGAATACGGCCCGGTGACCTCCGGACAATTGCGGGAATGGGTTTCCCAACGGCGGGCCAACGGCCAGACGCGCATCCGGCGCGAACCCGACAGTAAATTTTCCCCGCTCAGCGACTGGCCGGAGTTCGCCGACCTGCTGGATCGCTCCGGGCCAACCCGCACCAGTGCGCCGCCGCCCCTTGATTCCGGGCAGGCCGACCAGCTCGCGGCCGAGATCCTTGACCGCGGCGTCAACCTCTCCGTCAGCGCGTGCTTCAGCCGGAGCTGGAAACTGTACACCGCCCACTGGGGCCTCCTCACCGCCGCCACCGCGCTGGCCATGATCATCATTTTCGCCCTGCACCTGGTGCCCGCCGTCGGCAATGTCGCGGCCGTGGCGCTGGGCGGCGTGTTCTCCGCCGGCTTGAGCCTGGTCTTCTTGAAAATCATCCGCGGCCGAAAGGCGGAAGTGAATGACGTGGTGGCCGGCTTCAACCGGGGCTTCGTGCCGCTGCTGCTGGCCAGCACGGTGATTTTCGTGCTGCTGTTCGTGGGCTATTTCCTCTGCGTGCTGCCGGGCATTTACCTGACCGTCGCCTGGTTATTTGCCTATCCCTTGATCTTTGAGCGCTCGCTGGATTTCTGGCCGGCGATGGAGGTCAGCCGCAAGGTCGTGCATGAACGCTGGTGGGAATTCTTCGGTCTCGCGCTCGGCGCGGCGGCGCTGGTCGTCCTGGGCTTGCTGGTCGCGGTGGTGGGCGTGTTCTTCACCGCGCCCATCGCCTTCGGCGCGATCATGTATGCGTACGAGGACATCTTCGGCCAGCCCCGCGAGGCGGGAAGTGCGGGCAGTGAGCCATGAGCCCTGAGTCCCGGGCCTCAACAAAGGCTGGTTCCGGTGCGCGCTTCCAGGCATCTTCCAATTCGCCAATCAGCGATGAAGTCCACACCGCCGCCCCTGAAGACGTCCACCGCGCCCGGCCTGAAAGCCCGGCGCGAGCGGGCTTGGGGCGTGTTCATCGCCAACCAACTCGCGCTCCCCGGCTTCGGCACGCTCATGGCCGGGCGCAAGATCGGTTACGCGCAACTGGCCCTCTCCGTGGCCGGCGTCGTCTGCCTCACCGCGTTCCTCATTTACGCCATCCCGCACCTCGGCAAGTTGCTGCGCCTCTCGTTTCAACGAGCCGATGACCCCGACATCCTGATCGCTCTGCTGCGGGAGTGGAAACCTTGGCTGCTCACCGCCGTCAGCGGCATCCTGCTGTGGGTGATCGCCTGGCTGTGGGCCTTGAAAACCAGCGCGCAAACCCTGCGCGATAACGCGACCGACCAATCACGAAAGTAACCCGCGATTCCGAGCGTCGATGACCAAAGACCGAACCAACCCAGCACCTCCGGTTCAGGCAACTGAGCCGGCCGGCGAGCGCGGCTCCCGCGAACCGCTCTGGTGGCTGCTGGGGCTGCTCGGCGCGGCGGCCGTGGCCCGGGTGGCGATGCAGTGGAAAATCCCGCTGCCCGCCTGCAACTTCAAACAATTCACCGGCGCGCCCTGCCCGTTTTGCGGCGGCACGCGCACGCTCCGCTCAGCCGTCGAACTGGATCTGTGGACCGCTTTTCAATTCAACCCCCTCGTCTTCCTCGCCGGCGTCGCGGTGCTCGCTTGGTTCACGCTCTGGCTGATCGACCGCTTCCGCCACGACCCATTGCAACCACGGATCAAGTCGTGGCTCCAACGCTGGCCGGTCTGGTGGCTCGCCGGCGGCCTGGTGCTCGCGAACTGGGCGTACTTGATCCGGACGCTCCCGTGGTCCGGTTCCTAATTGGGGTCGCAGTACCGCTGAACCAGTGGCGAGGTACGCCTCGTAGCGGCGGCAGAAGCTGTGGACGGTTGATCTGGGTCAAGGCGGCAGGGGGTGGGAACCGGCAAATTCACGGCCATGAACGAAGCCGTCGTCAAAGACGCCCTGCAAGCGGTGCTGGACCCGGAGCTGGGCGCGAACATCGTGGAGCTGGGGCTGGTGGAGGAAATCCGCTTCGCCGATGACACCCTCACCGTCCAGATCGGCACCACCAGCCCTTCGTGTCCGATGGGCCAGCACCTCGTGGACGCCGCCCGGCTGGCGCTGCAGCGACGTTTCCCCCAACTCAAAACCATCGACGTGTTGCTCGCGTGGAATCCGCGGTGGTCGCCCGGGCGGATGAGCCCGGAATTGCAGGAACGCTTCGGCTGGGCGTGAACCCTTTTCGAGAACTGCCATGAGTTTATTAACCGGAGTTCAACCACGGATGGACACAGATGGACACGAATCAGCCGGCGAACCGCTGCACCCGCTGGGAGCATGATCCCAATCCCGTTTTCATCCGTGTTTATCGGTGTGCATCGGTGGTTTTCGATAATCAACTTCGGAGTTTAAGATGAACATCCCCGCCACTCTGCCCGCCTGGCAACGGCTGCCGTTGCTCCTGCCAGCAATGCTCGCGTTGACGGCCGGAGTCTGGGGCGGGCTGGTGCGGATCGGCCTGCCAGCCCCGCTCCCGGTCGAGCACGCGGGCTGGCTCACGCATCATGGCGCACTGATGGTCAGCGGTTTTCTGGGCACTTTGATCGGAGTGGAACGGGCGGTCGGCAGCGTCGCGCGGGCGGCGTATGTCGCACCCATCTTGAGTGGAGTCGGCGCGGTGCTCGCGATCCTCGGCCAGGACACGCGCTTGATCAGCAGCTGCTTCGTCGCGGCCAGCCTGTGGTTTGCGGCGGTGACCATCCACATCGCGTGGCGGCACCGGGCGTTCTTCACGGCGTTGATGGCGGTGGCGGCACTGGCATGGGTGGTCGGAAATCTCCTGCTGTTGCTGGGCCGGCCCGTGGCCGAAGTGGCGTGGTGGTGGGCGGCGTTTCTCGGCTGGACGATCGTGGCCGAGCGCCT
>CAYXDZ010000218.1:0-3412 GCA_964463815.1 uncultured Verrucomicrobiota bacterium
ATGGACCTCCCGTGTCTGTCCGGAGGCTTTCGCGAACATTACAAGTTGGTAAGGGAGTGCTCGACGGCGATGTAATCGAAACCAAGAGCAATCAATTACCCGAACGCGGCTGGAGCCCAAGCTTGCGGCCCGATCGCGCCCTGCCTTCAATCCCGATGTGCCGCGCGTCATCTTCCACCTCGACATGGATGCCTTCTATGCGTCGGTCGAGCAACGCGATCAACCGGCGTTGCGCGGCCGGCCGGTGATCGTCGGCGGCTCGCCCACTTCGCGCGGGGTCGTATGCGCGGCGAGTTACGAGGCGCGGAAGTTTGGCGTCCGCTCGGCGATGCCCAGCAGCACCGCCGTCCGGTTGTGTCCGCAGGGTGTGTTCATCCGCCCGCGCATGGACGCCTACCGGGAGGAATCGCGCGCGATCATGCAGCTCATCGCCGGCTTCGGGGCCATCATCGAGCAGGTGTCGGTCGATGAAGCCTACCTCGACATGAGCGAACTCTGCGCCGGTGAAACCGCCGACGAAGCGCTGGCAGCCGCGCTGCCGTTTGCCCGGCAAATGAAGCAGCTCGTCCGCAAGCAACGCCAGTTGACCGCCAGCATCGGGGTCGCGGCGAACAAACTCCTCGCCAAGCTCGCCAGCGATTTTCAGAAACCCGACGGCCTCACGCTCATCACCGAGCGCGACAAGGTGCAATTTCTCCGGCCGCTGCCCGTGCGCGCAATCCACGGTGTTGGCGAGGTGACGGAAAAAATTCTGCACCAGGCCGGCCTGCGCACGGTCGGCGATCTCCAGAATCATCCCGGTGATCTGCGGGCACTTGTGGGCTCGTTTGGACCGCAGCTCAAACGGTTCGCGCTGGGTGAGGACGACCGGCCGCTTGATCTCAGTGACGAGGTGAAGAGCATCAGCGCCGAGGAAACTTTCGAGCGCGACACGGAGGATCGGAAAGTTTTGCGCGCGTGTTTGAAGGAACAAGCTGCCGAGATCGCCGGCCGCCTCGCCAAACGCCGGCTCTGCGCGAAGACCATCCAGGTGAAGTTGCGCTACGGCGACTTCCGCACGCTCAGCCGCCAGATGACCTTCGAGGAACCGATCGACAACGCGGCCACGATCTACCGACTCGGCTGCTGGTTGCTCGCCCGTGAAAAACTGGTCAACCGACCGCTGCGCCTGCTCGGTCTGGGTGTCAGCGGCCTCGAACCCGCCGCCGGCCAGCAGTTGTGGCTGGGGCTGTCGTAGGATTGGTTGAAAACAGCCCGCTCAATTCGTTTTCTCCAGGCGGAAGAATCCATTGCCTGCCGAGATGTCGAGGTTCGTCACGTCGTTCGCGCCTTCGTTGACGAACGGCACGTTGGTCCAGTCGGCGGGCCCGGCAGGCAGCGCGGCTGCGCGCCACAGGAGATAACCCTGACCAGCGGGCCAGCTCAGGCGGATGGTGTTGTTGTTCAAGGTGTAGCTCAACGACACCGGCAGATCGCTCACGACATCGAGGAACGCGGTGCCGGTCTTGAGGTCATCCACCGTGAGCACGCCCATGCCGGGGCTGGGGCCGCTTTGGCGGAAGGCGAAGGCTTCGACCGCCGAGGAAAAGGGCGCATCGGTCGCATCCACGAAGCCAGCGGACTCGGCGACCGGGTTGACCCACAACCGGCTTTCGCCCGTGGCGGCGTTCAGCCGAATCACAACGAGGTAGTCGGTGTTGAGCTGCAATTCCAGCGGATGCAGGGCATTCTCGGTAATCGTGGTGCTGTTGCTGGTGACGCCCAGGCGCAGCCCGCCCGCCACCGCGCCGGTGGTCGTGGCGAATACTCGGCCCCGGAAGTCAGGGGGAACGCCGCCAAAGTGGGCGAAGTGCGCGAAGTAGGTGCCGGTGCCCGTCGGCAGTTCGCTGAAGTTGGCGACGAAGCTCGCAAAGAACACTTGCCCGCCCTCGGCGGGATAAACGGTGCCCGGCGTCAGCGGCAGGTTGATGTCTTCCCTACCTTGTTGCGTGAGCAGAAGTCGATTGTCGCTGATGACCGTTTCCGCGAAACCACCGCTGTGACTGACCCACGCGCCAAACTCCTCGATGATCGCGCCGTCGGGCCGGTTGAAGTCATCGCCGGCCAGCGGCCCCAGCACGGGATGCACGGTGAGCGCAAACGATTGTGAGGCCGTCTGGATGCCATCATCCACCGTCACGGTGATCGTCGTGAGGCCGGTCTGATCGGTGGCCGGAGTGGCGGTGAGGGTCCGGGTTTCGCCGGAGCCGCCAAAGAAGATATTGCCGTCCGGGACCAGCAATTGATTCGAGGACGTGGCGGACACCGACAACGCCGCCGCACCTTCCTCGGCGTCCGCGACCGTGAAAGCGAGGGGACCGAAAACCGTGTTCGCCGGCGAAATCTGATTTGCGATGGGATGAATGGTGGGGGCGCCCACCCGGATGAGGAAGGAAGTGCTGCTGGTGGCCGTGCCGTCGTTCACGGAAACGGTGATATTCGCCTGACCCTGCTGACCGGCGGCAGGGGTGACCGTCACCGTGCGACTTCCGCCGCTGCCGGCGAACGTGATGTTCTCCACGGGCACGAGCGCCAGATTGTCCGAGGCCGCGGTGGGCGTGAGCTCGTCGGTCGGTGTCTGGTCGTCGCCGACCGCAAAGGGAATGGGACCGGTGCTGTCGTTCGCGGGGATGCTTTGGTCGGGAATGGCGGAGACGGACGGCGGGAGGTTCCCGCCCACGACATCGTCGAAACTGGTGCCGATGATCAGATTGTCGATGAGCATGATGCCGATGCCACCCGCTTGGCGGAAGGCGAAGGTGTTGATTCCGGGCAGGCTGGTGCCAATTGAATCCGTAGCTGTCACATGAGAATCGACTTCCGACTCAGGGTTCAGCCAAATGGCGCTAACACCGGTGGCCAGCTCGTAACGCACCACCACAAAGTAGTCTGTGTCCAAGGAAAGATCCGTGGCAATCTGGCCCGTGGTGGCACTGGCATCGGTGGTACGATTTCCAACACCCAGCCGGAAGCTGCCGCTCGCGGCGTTGGTAGTGGCCGCCCAGATGAGGCAGCGAGCGCCGGTGTTGTTGAAGTGCGCGAAATAGGAGCCATTGTTGCTCGGGAGGGCGGTGAAATGGACCGTAAAGCCAGCGTACATAGCGGTGGTACCTGCGGGTTCGTACGGTCTGCCTGGGAGCGGCGCGTTCACATCCTCAATGCCCGATCGCGAGATTCGAATCTTGCCGCCCTGTACAGTGACCGGCTCGTTGGCTGCCCCACTATGTGCAGCCCATAGTAATCCGGGCGCTCCCACCAGATTTCCGTCCGGATAGGTGAATCCGTCGCTGAACACGATCTCAGCTCGCGCGGCACCAACGCCCGCGAGCAACGCAATGAGGCAGAGTTGTTTCTTCATGGTGATCTCCTTGTT
>CAYXDZ010000218.1:3512-6122 GCA_964463815.1 uncultured Verrucomicrobiota bacterium
CTGCCATTGTTCGTCCGGCCGGGACGCAAGGTGCGGCAACCGGTGGCCGCCATGCCGGGGGTTTTTCAGTTGTCCCTGGATGAGTTGATCAAGGAGGCGGCGGCGGCGTTCGCGGCGGGCGTGCCGGCCGTCCTGCTGTTTGGCATTCCGGACAAGAAGGACGCTCTCGGTACAGGGGCCTACGCCAAAACCGGCATCGTGCAGCGGGCCGTGCAGGAATTGAAGAAGGCGCTGCCGGATCTGCTGGTGATCACCGACGTCTGCCTGTGCGAATTCACGAGCCACGGCCACTGCGGGATGATTCACTCCACGCGCCACGGCAAATCGGTGGCCAACGACCCGACCCTCAAACTGCTCGCGGCCACGGCGGTCAGCCACGCCGAGGCGGGCGCGGACATCGTGGCCCCCAGCGACATGATGGACGGTCGCGTGGCGGCAATCCGGTCGGCGCTGGATCAAAAGGGCTTCTCCGAGCTGCCCATCATGTCTTACGCCGCGAAGTTTGCTTCAGCGTTCTACGGCCCGTTTCGTGACGCGGCGGAATCGGCTCCCAAGTTCGGCGACCGGCGCAGCTACCAGATGGATGCCGCCAACGGCGACGAGGCGCTCCGCGAGGTGGCGCTCGATGTGCGCGAAGGGGCGGACATCGTGATGGTGAAGCCGGGCATCGCGTGCCTCGACATCGTGTGGCGGGTCAAGGAGGCGTTCCGCCTGCCGACCGCCGTCTATGCGGTGAGCGGCGAGTACTCGATGGTGAAGGCGGCGGCGGCGAATGGCTGGATCGACGAGCGGAGCGTGACGATGGAATCGTTGCTCGCCATGCGCCGGGCGGGAGCGGACATCGTGATCACCTACGCGGCCGTGGAAGCGGCCAGGTGGCTGCGGGAAAGTTGAAGCGAAACGCGGAGCGTCAGCGCGTCTGCATGAGCGCGATAGCCAGGAAGACCAGGATGATGCCGCCCAGGATGATGCTGACCGTGATGACGATCGTGTTCACCTTGTTGGACTTCTTTTTGAAATTCGGGTTGGCGGTGATCGCGTCGGTCTTGGTCCCGGACTCGAGGTCGTTCAGTTTGACGCCTGCGGGCACGACCAGAGTGCGGTCCTGTTTCTTGCTCGCCTCCTTGGCTTCGCCCGTTTCGAGCCGGACCTCCACCTGACCCAGGCGGAGAATTTGACCGCTCTGGAGCGGGCTCTCGGTGATCTTCTGCCCGTTGATAAACGTGCCGTTGGTGGAGTCGAGATCCTTGACGATCACCTGATCGCCCCGCAGCAGAATCTCGCAGTGATGGGAGGACACCGAGGGCTCGGCGATCTGGAACGCGTTGTCTTCCACGCGGCCGACAGTCGTCCGGTCCACCTTCAGTTCATAGGTGCGTCCAGTTAACCCTTCCGTGAGTACGACAAGTCTGGCCATAGGCAGGTGATTTGCGCGTGATTATCTTCACGAGGAATTTCAAGTCAAACCGTTTTATCCCCCCACGTCCTTTCACGGCAGATATTTCGAAGCTTGCGGGGCGGCCGGCAGCCCAATGTTTACGGCTCGACGCGCTCCCTTTCGGTGCGGTTTGCTGCGCGTGTGTCCGGCCCACCGAATTATGACCTCGTCCACCTCGCCAACGGGGTTCGCAGCATCCGTTCGCGGCGCGAAGGCGAGACCTTTCACCCCGTCATCGGCCCGGCGGCCGAGGCCGAGGCGCTGTATGTGCGGCAGTTGCGGCTCGCGGAACGAATGCGCGCCGAACCGGATGAATTCGTCATCTGGGATGTCGGTCTGGGCGGTGGAGCCAATGTCCTGACCGTCCTCGACCGCACGCGCAACGCGGGCCGTGCGGTGCGAATTGTCAGCTTCGACCACACGCTGGAGCCGTTGGAGTTTGCGCGGCAACACGCGGTTGAGCTGGGGTATTTCGCCGGCTATGAGCAGCCAGTCACCCGGTTGATCGCACGCCACCAAGTTGAATTCGAGGACGGCAACCGGTCGATCCGGTGGGAGTTTGTCCTGGGCGACTTCCCTTCAATAATGCTGGACCGGAAAAAGCCCGAACTGCCCGCGCCGCACGCCGTGCTGTTTGACGCTTACTCGCCCGCGAGAAACCCCGCCATGTGGACACTGCCGCTGTTTGAGGGCCTGTTTCAACACCTGCAACCCGACCGCCCGTGTGCCCTGCCGACTTACTCGCGCTCAACTTTGCTGCGCGTCACCCTGTTGCTGGCGGGCTTTCACGTGGGCATCGGACACGCCACCGGCGAGAAGGAAGAGACCACCATCGCGAGCAACGTTCCGAGTCTGATCGCCGAACCGCTCGGCGCGGATTGGCTGCGCCGGGCAGCGGCCTCGACCAGTGCGGAACCCCTGCGCGAGCCCGTTTATCAGCAGGCGCGGCTGACCCCGGAATCACTCGAACGCCTGCGGGCACATCCACAGTTCGCGGGACCGGTTGCCTGCTCAAGAGCGGAGAGCAGGCCGGTTGCAGCCGGGAAGGCAGATGACTCACCCGCTCTCCACTGAGGGCGCGGGAAGGTGATTGATGGTCGCGCATGCGTTCCTTCAACCACGGCAAGCCGGCGACAGCTTTTGCCGCTGGCCGACAGGAAATCACTTCGTTA
>CAYXDZ010000219.1:0-6106 GCA_964463815.1 uncultured Verrucomicrobiota bacterium
AGCGGTGCCCCGCCTCAAGCACCTCTATGCCTCCCTATGACCACTTTCGTTCAACACCGATCCGGAGGCCGGCACTCCGGGGAGGTCAGGCTTGATACGGTCATGGAGAATGAGTAAGCAGCAGCCTGCATGCGGATGATTTTCGGATTCGTCGGCTCACTTCTGGGCATCGCAGTTGCGGTTGGCGCGGTGCTGCTGGCATTCAATCTACTGATTGCCGAGACGCGAAAGAAGTCGCGACGGCCGTTCAGCGGCCATCCCCTGCGGCCGCCCGGCGAGAGCCTGCGCCGAGCTTGGCGGTAATCGTCTAGTGCAATGGTCCGGCTGATCATGGCTGAATGCCGATAGACCCTTCTTGGTGCTGTCGGTCGCGCTGCGGCCGACAGCGCCTCGCAGCGCGAGGCGCTATTGAGCTTTCTGGACGCTCCGCGGTTCAGGCACGGCTTTGCATTTTCCGCGAGAGGCGCTAGGGTAGCCGGATTGCCCACCGACACCCGAATTCTTGTTCCGGGCGAATCCTGCGAGCGCCGGGCCCACCTCACCCGTGGGGCATTCCTGATCGATGGCTGTGACTACTATCGGGCTTTTCGGCAGGCGCTTCGGCAGGCGACGCACTCGGTCGTGATGCTCGCCTGGGATCTCCACAGCGAACTGCGCCTTGAGCGGGACGAGGACGAGGATGACGGCTATCCGAGCGAGCTGGGCGGCTTTGTCCATGCCCTCCTCGAGGAAAAGCAGGAGCTGCAGATCCATCTTCTCGTCTGGGATTATTCGATGATCTATCTGGCGGAGCGGGAATGGACTCACTTCTCCAAGTGGTTGAGCAAGCCGCACCCGCGGCTGCACCTTGCGCTCGACGACGCCCTGCCAGCGGGTGCCTCGCATCACCAAAAAGTGGTCGTCGTGGACGGTGTGCTCGCCTTTGCCGGCGGAATGGACCTGAGTGTCTGGCGCTGGGATACTTCCGAACACCGGGCGGAGGACCCGCGTCGGACGGATCCGAAGGGAAAGCCCTACGGTCCCTATCACGACGTCCAGATGGCCCTCACGGGGCCGATCGCCGGCGTGCTGCAGGAACTCTGCGCGCAGCGCTGGAAACGCGCGACGGGGGAGGTGCTCACCACGCCTCCAAAACGGGCCGCGGACGCGATCTGGCCGGACGAGCTGTCGATCGACATCTCGGAGCGGGAGATCGGACTCGCCCGCACTTATGCCCCTTTCGACCCCTATCCCGGCGTTCGTGAAATTGAAGACCTGCATCTGCGGGTCATCGCCGCGGCGCAGCGCTACCTGTATTTCGAGAACCAGTACCTGTCGACCCGGCGACTCACCGAGGCGCTGATCAAGCGGTTGCGGGAGGCAGACGGGCCGGAGATTCTCATTGTCCTCACGCAGGACACGGACGGATGGATCGAGGAGCACACGATGGGGCTCCTGCGCAACCGGCTCCTCGAGCGGTTGCATGAAGCCGACGCGCACGACCGGCTCCGCGTGGTTTATCCCGAAGTGCGGGGTGCAGACGGCAACGCGGTGGCGGTCTACGTCCACGCCAAGGTCCTCATCGCGGACGACCGGATCGTGAAGATCGGTTCCTCGAACCTGAGCAACCGCTCGATGCGGGTGGACTCTGAACTGGATCTCACGATTGCGGAAACGGAGCCCTTCCCGGCCGCGGCTCGACTCCTCCACCGTCTCCTCGCCGATCACCTCGGCACGACACCGGACGCAATCGCGAACAAGCTCGAAGAGCAGAAGAGCCTGCGTTCGCTCCTCGACGCGCAACCGGCCGCCGCGGACCATGCCCTCGTTCCAATTCGCTATGGCTGTGAGGGCGAGATGGAACGACAACTGGCTGATTCTCAGTTGCTCGACCCGGAGGAGCCGATCGATCCGGCCTACTGGATCCGGCAGATGGTACCGGATGCCGACCGAGGACGGGTCTTGCGGCGGATTCTGGTGATCGCGGCCATCGTCGCGGGCGGATTGGGCCTGGTCGCGCTTCTGCGCTGGGGCTGGGGACAGGTCATCGACAAGGCGACGGCGATCGCGATCCTCGAACAGATTCAGCAGTCGCCCTGGTCGCCGGTCGTCCTGGCCGGGCTGTTTCTCATCGCCGGTCTGGTCGGTCTTTCGCTCAACCTGCTGCTCGTCGCCGCGGCAGTGGTCCTTTCGCCCTGGATCGCGCTGGGGGCTGGGCTGGTCGGCGGCCAGGCGAGCGCAATCATCGCGTTTGCGCTGGGACGACGCTGGGGTCAGCCACTCCTGCGGCGGTTCGGTTCCAAGCGGATGGCGCACTTGAGCCGGCGGCTGGCGAATCACGGGGTGCTGTCGGTCGCGCTCGTGCGCCTCCTGCCGATCGCGCCGTTCCCCGTTATCAACCTTGCGGCGGGCAGTTCTCACCTGCCTTTCGGAGTCTTCAACCTCGGCACGTTGGTCGGGATGGCGCCCGGCATGCTGGCCGGCGTACTCCTCGCCGAGCGCACCGTTGCGGCCGTCCGGCACCCCGACGCCACCACCCTCACGACCCTTGGTCTTGTCCTCGTGGCGGTCATTGGCGCGGTCTGGTTCATCCGTCGTTCCCTCCGTCGCCGCCGGGCGGCGGCCAACTGAAACGGCAGCACACGTGTCCATCCTGGTTTTCAGCTACAACAACTGATGGGAATTTGCTCCTGGACGCTCCGCGGTTCAGCGTCGCGTGCAGCCCAACCGCGGGTCCCTTCACAAGGAGTCATTTGGAATGCTCCTTCAACATCATCTTCGCCTCCTCATAAGCCAGCCAGACGATCAGATCTTCGTGGGTGGTCTGGCCGACAAGCGGGCTTTGTTTGTCGGCGGGAGGTCGTTGGATGGTTGCCGCCGTCTGGCGGAACAGTTCGCGTGCCTCATATCCTTTGCCCTGCTGCACCAGGTTCATCACAAGGTAGAAACTGGCAGCGCCCTCCGCCCTGGCCCGGCGACTCGCATCCAGCGGCCGCGCTTCGCTCCGGGCGCTCCGCTGGGATTGATCCGCTGCGGCATAATTGCCAATACGCAACCCGGCCATGCCCTGGGGGAGATGATACCACGGGAGGGATCAGCCACCCCCATTTTTGCAAACCGCCTGCCTTATTTCAGCGCCATTCACGTTAGTGCCCCGCCCTGACACGGAAGAACCGGTGAACCCCGGCCACTCCCATGGATGGGTCCGAGAAGACGGCCGTCCGGGTCACAGGGTCCACAAACAATGTGGAGAAGAACTCCCAGCCCAGGAAACCATCGGTATGCTCCACCGTGTAGGGCACCCCGATCTCGCCCAAAAATTGAGCCTGAAACACTGAACCGATTGACGGCAGAACGCTGATCGTCGGGCCCACCACAGTGCCTGTGGTCGCGAGATTGAATTCGTTCAACGTGAAATAGCCGCTTGCATACAACGCCCCCGGGTAACTGGTCTGGTCGAGATCCACCCTCCGAAAAAACACAATGCTGGCCGCATAAAAGCGACCGGGTGCCAATGTGTTCGCAGCCACCGTCACCCCCGTGGCCGTGCCGTCCAACGCGCCTGCCTGGCCGAACTCCGGGGTGCTGTATACTTTCATGCCGTTCTCGTTGACGATTTCGAACTGAACGAAATCCGTCTCGGTCCCCTCGGAGAAGGCCTCCCAGTTCAAAGGGAAGTCAGTCGCGGCATCAATGGACTGGGCCGCCGACAGATCAACAACTCCCGGCGCATTCGGGTAACTCTGGTTCAAGGACAGCGTCACGGATCGCGTGCCATCATGTATGGTGTCCAGGCGAAGCTGATAATCCCCATCCGGAAAGAAAAGTTCCAGGTCAGCCTGGTTCACATACGCCGCCTCCGAATCCAAGCCGGAGTGATCCCAAGCAAACTGAAGCGGGATCGTCCGGCTGTTGGGCAGGGTGTAGAGTCCGTTCGTCACCAGATTGAGTGCCTTGAACCGGCCGTCGGCGATGATGGCCAGGCGATCGAGAGGATCCGGCGCCGTTCCGCTTTGTGTGTAAAACCGGCCCTTCGCCAGAATGAACAATCGCACGTCGGCACCCGGCGTTGGCGTTTCGGCCGAGGTGGTGAACGATCCCGTCTGAGGAAACAACGGATTGTCGGCAAGATCTCGCAAGGTTGCGGGCGAACCGTCCGGATTCAGCGTCCACTCCACCAGCGTATTGGCAGGAAGTCCCGAGCCGTGACGACAGAAGAGAGTCTGCCGGTCCGGACTCCACGTATAGCTGAACGTGGCGGCACCGACACCGCCCCAGGCGATGGAAACACCCGGCTTCATCGGCTCGTCAAACGTGAAGCTGATCACGCTCCCACGGTCCACCTCGGTCCGGTAGGGCAGTGGGGCACTGTGGAGGAGCGTCGGTGGCATGGTGTCGCTGCCGCCCTGCGTGGTGCCAAAAAAATCCGTCACTTTGAGATACAGCGCCAGTGCGCCGCTGTAGGTTGTGCTCTGATCCGCAATGCGGACAAAATTGATCTCCGCGCGCAGGAGATCCCCGGGGCCAAAAGTGTTCGCGGGGATCTGGAGAACCGTGTCCGTACCATCCAGACTCCCTGGTTCACCCGGTCCTGGAGATTCAAACGTCCCGCCCGTCAGTTCGCTGGAGATTGATACCAGGACCACATCATCCGTCGTGCCGCCCGTCATCGGCTGCCACTGCAACGTGAACGCCTGCGAGGAATTGAAGCCTTGAAACGCGGCGAGATTTGCGATCCGTGGGGCGCTCGTCCACAAATCCCCGGCCATGTTGACTGTCAGGGACTGGGGGCCATCGTTCTTGGTGTTTAAATGAAACGTGTAGTTGCCCGCAGGATAGGCGGCATCCAACTCGTTCAGGCGGTCGAACCGTCGTTCAAAACCGAACTGAGTCTCCTCCGTATCGTAAACAAGATTGGTGCTGCCTCCCCCGGGGAGCTCCAGACTCGCCGAAAGGACCGAGCCCGGGGCGGTGGGTTCCACCAGCGCCGCGAACGACACCGGTTGATCTTCATCCTCCAGTGCCGGGGCGGCTGCAATCATCTGAAAGAAACGCTGCTGCTTGTAAACCACGACCTACCCCGCATCCTCCGCCCGACCGGTGTCGACGAGTTGAAAAATGACTGCTGAACACAGGCCGCCCATCAGGAGAGTTTTCAGTTTCATAGCCCGAACGAGTCGAATTTCAAGAGGCGAATTTCGGTACCGCTTCGCCCAATGGCAATCTAACCAGTCCCGACCTGGGAACAAGTGGATTGACGATGCGTGTTCTACCCTTTTCTCAGCCAAAATTTGGCATCGAGGCGCTTCGTGCAGTTACTGATACTGAGCTGGCCGACGCCCTGGATTTTACGTGCCTGCATCGATTGTAGTTGAGCGGGGCCTTCTTTGTGACGCGTGCCGGGAAGAACTTCCGTTTCGGACGTCGTTACTCCCAGGCAGTGGACAAGTCCGTGGGCCTGCCTGCTGCTGGATCAGACCGTGGTGCCCGTCGGGTTCTATGCGCTCCGGAACTATCCGGCGGTGCTGCGGCGCATCCCCTATCGCGATCCGCTGACCGGCAAGAAGCTGGTGTTTTTGACCAACCACTTCACCGTGCCGGCGCTGACCATCGCCCGGCTCTATCGGAGTCGCTGGCAGGTCGAAGATGGAAGATCGCAAATGCAGAATCCAGAAGACTGGAGACAGGGGAAAGGGACTGCCGGCAGGGCCGAAGGTCGGCTTCCCAGCGGCAGCGCGTTGGGAGTGGGGCAGGGAAAAAGCAGTGGCTGGCGTGGGCGTTTCTACCAACTGACGACCATCACTGACTGGTCTGTCACTGACTGACTAACTGCCTATCACTGACCGATCTGTCACTGACTCTTTCAACCGACAATCACGTCCACGTCAGCCAAGGGCAAATTAGTCCACGGCTTCCAGCCGTCAAGGGGGCGAATGCCGGTTGCGTCTCCTAACAGCGAGGCGTTTCAAACCACGGGTCACCGCCGGGCGCTTGAGCGAGGGGTCGAGGACACGGCGCTGGGAGTGCTCCAGGGCTCATTGCTCCCGTGGTATGGTTGGGCGGGGAACGTGGCTTGGCTGTCTGGCCTGCGGAGTCGGCGTTGTGGAAGACGACTCGGCACCCTCAC
>CAYXDZ010000220.1:0-6095 GCA_964463815.1 uncultured Verrucomicrobiota bacterium
TGGCCGATTTTCTGTTGCTGGCGGCCAGCATCTTGACGGTCATCGTCGGCTTCGTAATGGCCGGGCGCTGACCGCGCTGCTGACGGTCGTGGCGCTGACGGCGGCCTGCGCCGTAGGGCTCCTGTTTGCGCAATCGCCGCCGCTGCCGGCACTGCCGCCGGTGCCCACTTTGCGACCCGTCACGGTGCTGTGGGATCCGCAGCCGGCGAGCGATTATTACCATGCGGTCGATACGAACGGGAACTTCGTGGGGATCACGTACCGGGTTTACAACGCGACGAACGTGACCGGCCCGTGGACGGTTGTGGCAACGACCACGAACCTGTCGGCCACGATTTCCAATCTCACGGCGCGCACGCAGTTCTTCTACGTGACGGCGTCCAATTTTTTTTTGGAGAGCGAGGCCAGCCGAATCGTGTCGATCCCCCAGGACAAGGTGCCGCTGCCGAGACTGTTGATCGGTGAGTGAGCGGCAACGTGCCGCTGGGCAAATGGTGGCCAGATTCACCGTTGCTCCAATATCCGGAACAAGGATTGATGGACGTTTGTGTGCAGCGGGATGACCACCCGCCGGGAGTAACCGAAGTCGTAGGTCATTGCATTTGAAACGGTGCTCCAATTGTTCAAATCAACGGTTCGCTCAACGGTGTAAGTCCGGTCGGAAGCGGAGCGGAAGATGAGGGAAAAGGTGTCATCGCGGAGAGCGATCGAGTCGGTGACTTCCAGCGGAGGTTCCTCGAGGCTGGGCACGATGGGCACGGGCACCGGTGATCCCGACCCGCGCGGTACGACCACTCCGGGCAAATGCATGGGGATTGTGTTGGGCGGCAACCCCTGCGTGATGCGGGCGCAAAGCGGTTCGTCTCCAGTTGGCGGAGCGGTAAAGATCGCGAGACCATCGGAACTGGTCACCACCGTTTGCAGGACGGTGCCGAGTTCATCACACGGTCCTTGAACGAATTGAACTGTCACGCCGCCAAAACGCTGCTCGCCAGGGTCTGCCAGACCATTGGTGTTGGCATCGGCAAAGATCAGGACGCGCGGGGTTGTGCCGGGTGGAGCCAGAGGGAAGTCCACAGTCGTGATGCTGCTGACAACGGGTATCTGTGCGGTGTTCGTCAGTTGCACGTCGGGACGCGTCATCGTGATACGATACTCGCCCGGCGCAATTCCCACCAAGGTATAGGAACCGTCGGAAGCTGTGTTCATTGAGGCGATGAGCGTGTCCGACAGCGTGCGGATTGAGATAGGTGTTCCAGACAGGACATCGTCCCAGGTCGGTTCGTAGCTACCGTTGCCATCAGCATCCACGTACACCCGACCAGTCAGGGTTGGAGTCTCGGTGCGCTGGTAGCCAAAATGGATCTGCTCGGGCGTCGCAATGCCATCCAGAGAGCGCAGGACATTGGTGCTGGTGGTGGGGGTATAACCGGGAGGCAGGGTGATGACGACGCGGTACTCGCCCACGGGCAGATCATCGAAGCGATAGAAACCGTAGTTCCAACTGGTGCCCAGAGCCGTTTCCGTGTTGGTCACCACGGTGCCGCTGGCGTTATACAGGGTGACCGTCAGGCCGTTGTTGCCGGGGACTCCGGTCTCGTTGCAATTGACCCCGTTTCCGCGCAGACCAAGGGGCACACAGACATCCTGAAACGCATAACCATAGAGGCTCTGCAGGTTGGCCGGATTATAGGGATAGTTTACGACCGCGTGCGTGCCGCTGTTGATCGCCACTACGTTGGTGTGGATTGGCCAACCCTCCAGGCCGGATGCAGGAAGGATGCGGACTTCGTAGGTGCCGGGTTGGAGCGTGGTGAAGACGGTCGTTGCCGCCGGGGGCGCAACCGCCCGGGTCTCGACCAAGCCCTCGCTGTTGTGGATTTCCACCGTAGCCGGAAACCCGGTAGCCAGCGCCTCGCATACCACGCTGATGGACTGGGCTGGATTCACGCTGAAGGTAGTCTCCGCGAAAGTTTGGTTGGAAATGGACACGATTCGCGAGCTCGGGGAGATAATCGCGTTCGTGGGCAGGTACTCCGGCAGAGCAGTAATCGTGTAGGTACCTGCATTCAGGTCGGCCCAGGTCTGGCCGTTCAGGCCAGTGGCCATGAGTTGATCCACGCCGCTGCCCTGCAAGCGGAAGAAGCTGTTCCCCACCGGCAAGGTCTGGCCGCCGACGGTTTGCTCCGCGCGGATGGTCAGGCGGCCGCGGCGCTCCACCAACCAGTCCTGGAAGACTGTGCTATTGGGCGGCAGGGGAAAGACGCGGAAACCATCGCCGTTGTAGTTGACGTATGGGTAGGGCGGCAACATACCCAGCCCTTTGCTCTCGCGCGGCTCCTGCTCGATAAAGACATAGTCGCCGTTGGCATCGGTGGAGGTCACATTGATGGGCTGGCCGATGTTCAGGTGTGCGTTGGGCACGCCGGCGCCGCTGAAATCTCTCACCCGTCCGCTCACCGTGCCGCCGCGGGCGAAGGGGAAATGGACATTCAACAGTGGTTCATCCGCGTCCAGCCATTGCCAGATTTCCCGCTGGTCGGGGTAGTAGCCGGGGGCGGAAAGTCTCAGGAAGTAAATCCTTTCGTGGGGCAGGGTCAGGCTGAACAGGCCGTTGATGTCGGTGGTGACGGTCTGAGCGGGGTATTGATAGCCGTAAAACCACAACTCCAACCCGGCCAATGGTTCCTCATCCGGCTCGGGAAAGCCGGACCCGTCCAGATCAATCCACGCCCGCCCCGTGATAAATCCATGCCCGTTGGTGGGCGACTCATGCATGCCAAAGTTGACCATCGTGCCGCCGTTGGTACTCATCAACACGACCACGGGATTCGGAGTCGTGGCAATCCGGTTGCTGACGGTGACACTTACCTCGTAACTGCCCGCATCTCCGGTGAAAACCGCGAAGCGTCCCTGGGCGTCCACGTTCGTGCTGAGCAGAAATCCCGGCCCGGAGACCGTGACAAGTGCGTTGGCATCTCCGGCTTCGCCAATGCCCAGGATGCCGTCGGCGTCCTGATCGTCCCACACCACCCCATTGATGTTGGCGGGTACGATCACCGAAACGACCCATTGCAGGTTGGCACTGCTGATGTTGTTGCTGGCCTGCACGGTGACGGTGTATTCCCCGGGCTGCACGTAGAAGTGCTCCACTTGCGCGCCGGTCGCCTGCTGGCCGTCGCCGAAACTCCACGTGAAGGTGACGCCCGTGCCATTGGTGACCGAGGCGCTGAAAGTGATGGCATTGCTCACGAAACCCAGACCGCTGTGGGTCGCGGTGAGCCCCGCCAGCGGCACATCCACCACGCCGCCGGCCGCATAAGCCAGCGAAAACTCCGAGGTGCTGCCGTCAGGATGCGTCGCCGTGGCAGTGACGAACTGGTTGGGCGGCAGCGTCACCGGCAGGAACACATCAAAGACCGCGTTGCTGCTCGCGTCGGTCATGACTTGGGCTTCGCCCAGATAAAATTCGCCTTCGCCGTGGCCTGTGGAATCCGGTGAGGTGTTGTAGTAGAAATCCAGCGTGAACTGCGTATTGGGGTGGCTGTTGAGGGTGCCTTGGATGCGCGTCGTGCCATTGTTGTAGGCTTGCGCAAAGGCGATCACTGGGAAGTTCTGCAAGTTGTTCCCGCCAGTGTCTGCGTCGCCGGGGTCGTTCAGGTTCACGCCGTCCGGCCAGCGCAGGTCAATGCCCAACTGCGAGTTGGTGTAGATGCGGTTGCCGCGGATCGTGTTACCCAAGCCGGTATTGCCCAATCTCACCCCGCTGTAGAATGGCGATATCGTGCCGTTATGAGCGATGATGTTGCCTTCGCCCGGCCCGGTGCCGCCGATCACGTTGTCGTTGCCCGATAGGAAAAGTCCGTTCTGCCCATTGCCCAATGGCGTCACACCATCCGCTCCCACGCCTATCCGATTGCCGATAATCAGCATATTGGACGAATGGGTGCTGATGCCTTCAATGGTATGGCCGGAGATCACGTTGTCGCGGATGATGGTGGGGGCGTAGGATGTGCCGCCGATGCCGTAGTTGTTGGGGAGCGGGGCCAGACCGGTGGCGTTCACCCCCAGCCAGTTCCCGGCAATGATCGCGGGCGGCGCGCCGGGCTTGGGCAGGTTGTTAAAGTAGATGGCGTAGACCGCCACGTTGGCGTTGCCGGAAATCAGGTTGCCTTCCAGTTCATCGGAGACGCCGTCGCTGTTGGTGCCGATGCGGTTGCCGTAGCCGCCCAATACGATACCGGCGCGCGGCGAACTGCCGGTTCCATTCGGAATGGCGGCCATGCCAGTGATGTCGGTGCCGATCTTGTTCCCGGCGACGACGGTGTTGCGTGACCCGGTCTGCTGGAGCATGACGCCAAAATCAATATTGCCGGAAATCAGGTTGCCTTCCAACTCATCGGAGATGCCGTCGCCATCCGTGCCGATCAGGTTGTCGTAAGCGACGTAGACGCGCACGCCTTCCGCTTGAATGCCCACGCTGGCGGTGCCGTCGGCGTTCGTGCCAATGCGGTTGCCGGAGATGCGGTTGTGGTGGCTCTCGTTGAGGTTGCTTGTGCCGGTCAGGTTGATGTTGAGAATACTGCCGCTGATGACGTTGCCTTCCAGGGCATCCCCTTGCCCATCGCCGTCGGTGCCGATGACAGTGTAGCTGGCTTCCTGCACTAGAATACCTGCGGCGGCGACCGTTTGATTGTTGGTGCCAACGGCCGCTGTCCCCGCCGCGTTCAGGCCGATGTAGTTGCCCATGATCTTGTTGCCGGTCGTGGCGGGTTGGTAAATCCAGATGTTTTGCTCGACGTTGGCGGAGATGACGTTGCGTTCGGCCGTATCGTTCACGCCGTCGGCGTTGGTGCCGATGCGATTGTTGCTCGAGCCGTTGTCAATCCAGATGCCGCGCGTGTTCGCGACCCGTGTATCCCCGGCAAAATTGACGCCAATGTAGTTACCGTAAATCCAGTTGTCCCCGCTTGTTCGCAGGCGAATGCCGCCCGCAGAGCCGCCGATGGCAAAGCCATTGACCACCAGCCCGCGCACGACGCTGCTGCCGCCGGTGAGGGTGAGACCGGCGGCCTGAGGACCCGCCAACGCGCCGTTGAGTTCGATCAGGGGCGGGCCGGTAAAGCCCGCGCCTCCCTGACTCCAACCGTCAATCGTCACCGGGTCCGCGATGGTGGGCAACGCGGTCGTGGGCTGGATCGTTTGCGGCGTGCCGACGTCACCAAGCGCGAAGACTATGGTGTCAGGACCGGGATTGACGTTGGCATCAAGGATCGCCTGGCGCAGCGAGCCGGGACCACTGTCCGCCACCGTGGTCACGGTGAAGGTGGCGGCGGTGGCGTTGAGTGTCAGCAGCAAGGCGGCCGCTGGTGCGCCGACGCAATTAATCAACTTGGCGCGCAGCTTGACGGAATAGCGCGCGCACGGCGGTTTCCGAATAGTGGATTTCAAGCCGCAAGATTGCCTGTCATCAGGCCAGACAGCAAAGGCAAACTGCGGCAAACCCAATTGTCAAAGGCGTGTTGTAAGCGCCCATGTGCAATCCCCAATCGCCAGCGATGGCGAAGAGGATGATCGGGCGTTTGTCCGTAGGGGGGGTCACCCATCTTCTGACCATTGACAGCAACTGGTCTGCATCAGAAACCCGCTCCAAAATCGCAGCCAGGAGCGGTGCCTTGCGGGCATTAAACTCATCGTCAGCGTTCTTCATGAGTGGGAAAGAGTCCTCGACAGGTTCATGGTTTAGTCCAAGCCGCTGGGGAACCTCGTCAAGTGCTTTTCAAAAAATCGGTTTGCCGCGCGCTGCCGCGGAACGTACCTCCGCCGCCGCGCGCCGCCGAAGTCCGGTGTCCCGGCTGCCCGACGTCCCCTTCGTTTTCAAAACCATGGTGTAAGAAAGGACCGGCGGCGCAGTGCGTCGCGAATCACCATGGCACTCAAATTCAAATTCAAATCGAAGGACGAGATTCCCGCTGACCATCTGCCGCTCTACGCGGAGCGTGAAGGCGCGTGGGTGCTCGATGTCGAGGGCGCGGTGGACAAGGCGAAGCTCGATGAGATTCGCACGACCAACGTGGCCCTGCTCAAGGAACGCG
>CAYXDZ010000221.1:0-6080 GCA_964463815.1 uncultured Verrucomicrobiota bacterium
CCACGGACTTTCCGCCGCCGCGCTCTTCTACTGTGTCGGCGTGCTCGAATCGCGCGCCGGTGGACGCCGCGGCCTGAACGATTTCGGCGGCGTGCGAACGGGCGCGCCGGTTTTCGCGGGCTTGTGCGGCATCGCGATGTTCTCGTCACTGGGATTGCCAGGCCTGAACGGATTCGTCGGTGAGTTTTTGATTTTCCGCGGCGTGTTCGGCTTGGCGCCGTGGGCCGCGGCGGTTTCGACGCTCGGGCTGCTGGCCACGGCGATTTTTCTACTGACGTTCTGGCAGCGTGTGTTTCACGGCCCGGCCAGCGGCGCGGGGGTGAACTTCCGCGACCTGAAGGCCGACGAGGTCGTCACACTTCTGCCACTGACCGCGTTGATGTTCATCCTCGGCATCGTCCCGCAGTTGCTCGCTGGTCTGTTCAACCCGCTCATCACCGCGTGGGCGGCGAACCTGCCATGAGAGCCTTGGATTTCGCCCCATGAACGCCCTTCCCCTGACGATCTACGTTTCCTTCGCCGGCGCCCTGCTGGCGCTGGTGGCCGGCCTGCGCTCGGCGACCGCGGCGCGCAGCGTGGCGCTGGTCACGGTGCTGGCGGGTTTCGGGCTCACCCTTTGGGCCGCGGCGGGCTTTGTGCCTGCCGCCGGACTGCAAACCCTCGCGAACCTCGATTGGATTCCGCAATTCGGCATTCGCTACCACCTCGCGGCCGACGGCATCAGCATGACGCTGGTCGTGCTCACCGGCCTTGCGGCGACGGCGGGCGTGCTCTTTTCCTGGAACATCGAGGAACGGACCGGGGAATTCTTCGCGCTCTACCTCGCGCTCATCGGTGGCGTTTACGGCGTGTTCCTCAGTGCGGACGTGTTCCTTTTGTTCGTCTTCTACGAGATCGCGATCGTGCCGAAATATTTCCTCATCGCGAACTGGGGTTCCACCAACCGGGAATACGGCGCGATGAAGCTGGCGCTCTATTCCTTTGCCAGCAGCGCGCTGGTGCTGGTGGGCGTGATCGCCGCCTACGTCGCGTCCGGAGCGCAATCCTTCAACCTGCTCGAACTGTCGAAACACACTTTCACGGCGGACCAGCAGGCATGGTTGGGTCCGCTGGTGTTCCTCGGCTTCGCGGTGCTGGCCGGCATGTGGCCGTTCCACACGTGGGCACCGACCGGCCACGTCGCCGCGCCGACCGCCGCGTCCATGCTGCTCGCGGGCGTGGTGATGAAACTCGGTGCCTACGGCTGCCTGCGCGTGGCCATGACACTCTTCCCCGAAGGACTGCAACAATGGTCGCCGTTCTTCGGTGCGCTCGCGGTGACCGGCATCGTTTACGGGGCGCTCGTCGCGCTGACCCAGAAGGACTTCAAGTTTGTCATCGGCTACTCGAGCGTCAGTCACATGGGTTTTGTGCTGCTCGGCCTGGTTGCGTTGAGTCAGACCGGTTTGAATGGTGCGGTGCTCCAGATGTTTTCGCACGGCGTCATTGCCGGGCTGCTGTTCGGTGTCGTCGGCCGCATGATCTACGACCGGACCCATACGCGGGTGCTGGATGAACTGGAGCTGATGCAACTGAAGAAGGCGCTGCCGTTCGCGGCCATTGTCTTCGTCATCGCGGGCTTTGCCTCGATGGGCATGCCCGGTTTCAGCGGGTTTATCGCCGAAGTCCAGGTGCTCATCGGGGCCTGGCACGGCTTCCCCGCTTATGCGCTGCTGGCTGGGATTGGGGTGGTGATTGGCGTCGCCTACACCCTGCGCGCGGTTCGGAAGGCGTTCTATCCCGACCCTTCCGATCTCGCTCAAATCGAGTTGCAGGATACGAAGCTCTCGCCGGTATCGCTCCCGGAAAAGCTGGGGGCCTTCACCCTACTCGCCTGCACACTGGTCATCGGGATTTATCCCCGCCTGCTGCTCGACCTGATTGTGCCGGCGTTTGACTCACCCCTGTTTGAAGGGCTGAAGAAGGGGGTGGGCCAGTGAGCGAGTTTAGCTACTTCGAAATTTTCAAACTGGCGGTGCCCGAGACCGTGCTGGTGATCGGCGCGTTGTTCCTGCTGCTGCTGGACCTCGTGCAACTGCGCGACCACCCAGCGGAATTCCGCAGCGCCTTTCTCGCGACCACCACGGCCGTGGTCTGTGTTTTTGGCATCGCGTGGCTTCAGGTGATTCCGCAAACCGGCTCCGTGCTCGACGGCATGCTGGTGATGAACCCCGTCACCGCGCTGGTGAAACAGTGCATCCTGGCGTTGACGGCATTGACCGCGCTGATCTCGTGGCGCGTGACGTTTACGCGGCACCTCGGCGAGTACTTCGCGCTGCTGCTACTGGCCACCGTGGGCATGCTCTTCCTCGCCAGCGCGCAACATCTGCTGATGATCTTCGTCGCGCTGGAATTGTTCAGCCTCTCGCTCTACGTGCTGGTTGCCTTCAACAAGGAGAGCCGCCAATCGGCGGAGGCCGCGTTGAAGTACTTCCTGTTCGGCGGCATGGCGGCGGCGTTCACCCTGTTCGGCTTGAGTCTGGTTTATGGGCTGACCGGGCAGCTCAGTCTCGCGGGCATCGGGCAGGCGATGGTGGACAAACAACCGGACCTTTTGCTCTACGTCGCGCTGGTGATGACCCTCACCGGGTTCGGTTTCAAAATTGCCGTCGCGCCGTTCCACCTCTGGGCGCCGGACGCCTATCAGGGCGCGCCCACGCCCGCCGCGGCGTTCATCGCCTCGGCCTCCAAGGTGGCCAGTTTCTACGCCCTGGCCAACGTCGTGATGATCGGTTTCGGCGCGCAGGCAGGCGACGCCGGTTGGGGACAGTTCAAAAGCGGCTGGCAACCGGTGCTCGCGATCTTTGCCACGCTCAGCATCGTGGTCGGCAATCTCGTGGCGCTCACCCAGTCCAGTATGAAACGCCTGCTCGCGTATTCGGCGATCGCCCACGCCGGCTACGCACTGGTGGGAGTGCTGGCCAACAGCGCCGAAGGCTTGTCGGCGGTCGTTTACTACGCGGCGACCTACGCGCTGGCCACGCTCGGTGCCTTCGCGGTAGTGCAGGTCGTCGAGGACAACACGGGCAACGATCACCTCGAGTCCTTCGCGGGGTTGAAGGATCGTTCGCCCTTGCTGGCGTTGTGCCTGATGGTTTTCCTGCTCTCCTCGGCCGGCATTCCGCCGCTGGCCGGTTTCTTCGGCAAGTTCTTCGTGTTCACCGCCGGCTTGAAATCCGGCTCGGCCGACCTGGGTTTGCTCTGGCTGGTGGTGGTGGCGCTGCTGATGAGCGCGGTGTCGTTTTACTATTACCTGCAAGTCCTCAAACGCGCGCTGGTGCTGGAGGCCAAAGCCGTTCCGGCCGTTTTCAAAGTGAACCCGACCGTCCTCGTGGTCATCGTGCTGATGGCCATCGGCGTGATTGTGCTGGGTTGCCTGCCGGCCTGGTTGCTCCCGGAAACCGGTCTGGCGGCGGCCGGGCACTAGCTTCAGTTATGAATACCGAGGAGCATCAGCCCATATTCCAGATCGAGCGGCCGAACCCCAAGTTGATGACGTATTACGTCCTGACCTGCCTGCTCACCGGACCGCTGTTTCCCTTCCTGATTCTGCCCGCGTATTTCCGCTACCACACGATGCGCTACCGGTTCGATAACGAAGGCGTGTCGATGCGCTGGGGCATTCTCTTTCGCCGTGAGGTGGTGTTGAACTACGCGCGCATCCAGGACATCCATCTCAGCTCGAACCTCATCGAACGCTGGCTGGGACTGGCCCGCATTCAAATCCAGACCGCCAGCGGCAGTTCCTCGGCCGAGATGTCGATCGAAGGTTTGCTGGAGTTCGAGACCGTGCGTGATTTTCTCTACTCGAAGATGCGCGGCCGCCGGGAATTTCAGGCGGGTCGTCAGCCCGCTTCCGGAAGCGGAGTGGCAGCAATTGAGCTGTCTCCGGCCGCGGTGGAGGAACTGACCGCCACCCTGCGCGAGGCGACCGCCGAGCTACGCCAGATTCGCGAAGCGCTTGCCACTCGTCCGCAACCTCCCGCCGCCCACCCATGACTGGTGCTGTCCGCAAACTCGCGTTCACACTGTTGAAGGTGCCGCCCGAGCCGGTGCCGCCCGCCGGCACGCACGCCTCGGTACGGGTGTTTCGCGCCGCGCGCAACTTCTACCGGCTGCTGCTGGTGAAGTGGCTGCTCAAGCAGATCGGCGTGGTTATCGGCGCGCTCATCACGTTGCGCTTCATCGGCGAATGGACCTCCGGGCTCAATCCCACGGTGGCGTTCTGGATTCGGCTGGCCGAGTGGATCGGTCTTGGCGGCGTGATCCTCCAGATGCCCTTCACGCTGGCGCTGGTGAAATTCGACTATGAATTCCGCTGGTACATCGTGACCGACCGCAGCCTCCGCATTCGCACGGGTATCTGGGACATTCGCGAAATGACCATGACCTTCGCGAACATCCAGCAGATCACCATCGAGCAGGGGCCGCTGCAACGCTGGCTCGGCCTCGCGGACGTCCTCGTGCGCACGGCGGGCGGCGGTTCCGGCGAGGATCAGGCGGGACAGAAACCCGGCGCCCAAGATCTCATGCACGTCGGCTATTTTCACGGTGTGGACAACGCGGAGGAAATTCGCGACCTGATCATCGAACGCATGCGCCGGTTGCGCGATTCCGGTCTGGGCGATCCGGATGATCAGGAAACCGGCGCGGAAGCCGCACCCGGCGAGGATGCCGGGACAATCCTGTTGACCGAGGCCCGGGCCTTCGCGGCGGAGGCCCGCAGTCTGCGGGAAACGGTGGCCGGCGCGGCTGTGTCCTGATTTGTAGGCGACGAGGTGGCGAGTCGTGGGCCAAGCACTCCTTACGTCGTGCCCTACAGTCTGTAGTGGAACAATCCTCCCGACTGGCGGTTTGACAATTCGCCGAGTGGGTTCACGATGCGCCTCATGAAAATTCTCACCACCTTCGCCGCGCTGCTTGCGGCCACCACGCTTATGGCTGACTCCAATCTGCTCGACATCCCACTCAAAGACATCGACGGCAAGGCCACCTCGCTCAAGGCGTATCAGGGCAAGGTGATGCTCGTCGTCAACGTCGCCTCGCGCTGCGGGTTCACTCCCCAATACAAGGGACTCGAAGCGCTGCACCGCAAGTTCAAGGAACAGGGCTTCACTGTGCTCGGCTTTCCCAGCAACGACTTCGGCGGGCAGGAACCCGGCACCACCGCGGAGATCAAGGAGTTCTGCTCCACGAATTATGACGTGACGTTTCCGATGTTCGACAAGGTGAAGGTTAAGGGCAGCGGGCAACACCCGCTCTATGCGGCGCTCACCGGGCAGTCTTCTCCGTTTCCGGGCGACGTCGGCTGGAACTTCGGCAAATTCCTCATCGGCGCCGACGGGAAGATTCTCGCGCGCTTTGATTCACGGGTTTCGCCGGAATCGGCGGACCTGATCTCCGCCGTCGAGAAGGCCCTGGCCGCGAAGTAACGAATGCCTCAACGCAACGGTGTCTGGCCGCCCCAGCCAGACACCTTTCTTATTTATCATGAGCATAGCCACCAGGACCGGCGACGCCGGCAGCACCGGTTTGATGTACAACCGCCGCGTTTCCAAGTGCCACGCGCGCGTCGAGGCCTACGGCAGCGTGGATGAACTGAACACGGCCATCGGCATCTCGCGCGCGACGGCCGGCGACGAATTCATCCGCGAGTCGCTACTCGCCACACAGCACCAGTTGGTGATCCTGATGGGCGAGCTGGCCACGGTGCTGGAGGATCGCGAACGCTACGTGCGCGACGGCTTCAAGCTGGTCACCACCGAGATGACCGCCCGGCTCGATCAACTGGTGAAGGATCTGGAGGCGCAAAAGATCTCGTTCAAGGGGTGGGCCACGCCGGGAAGCTGCCTGAGTTCAGCAACGCTCGATCATGCTCGCACCGCCTGCCGACGTGCGGAGCGCCGCGTCTGCGCGTTGAACGAGGCCGGCGAACTGGCCAACGCCGAGATCATCATTTTCCTAAACCGGCTGTCGGATGTCTTGTGGCTGCTGGCGCGGTGGGTGGAAACCAAGGGAACCGGTGGTGCCAATTGACTTGG
>CAYXDZ010000222.1:0-4284 GCA_964463815.1 uncultured Verrucomicrobiota bacterium
AGCGCGGCCTGCTCGACGACACGATCATCCTTTGGACCACCGAGTTCGGCCGGATGCCGTCCTCGCAGGGCGGCAAGGGGCGCGATCACAATCCGTTCGTGTTCACGAACTGGCTGGCGGGTGGCGGGATCAAGGGCGGCGTGAGCTACGGCGAGAGCGACGAGTTCGGCTACAAGCCGCTCGATCGTGCGAACCCGACGCAGGTGTACGACATCCACGCCACCGTGCTGCACCTGCTGGGCATCGACCACGAACGGCTGACAGTCCGCCACAACAGCATCGACCGCCGGCTCACGGACGTGCATGGGCATGTGATTGGGGAGATACTGGCGTAAGCCTCGAGTTCGTGGTCCTGCGATGACGCCATGGCATGACCTCCACGGCAGCTGAGTCCGATTGCCGGCCAGCCTGCGGCGAGAAAGCGACAGATTTCGTGACTAACGAAAGCACCCAGGTCAACCGCCTACTCGGCTGAGTCCTCGCCGAGGGACCTAGCCGCACGCCTTTCAGCGAAGGCCCTTTCGAATGCGGCGACTTCCTCCGCCGTGCCGGCTCGCGGCCAAAGAATGTCACTGGCCACATCGGGATCGAATCGATATCCCTTGGTCGGTTTGCCGTCGCCACCGTCATCCTTGCCGTCGAGTCCGGTCGAATACAGCCGCCACGAACCATCGACGTTGAGCGAATAGCGCAAAGGCTGGCCATCGCCCGGGTCCGTCGGGAGGGCAATCATGAATTCGGGGACAAGCGCGTCGAGCGTTGGCGGAGGCGCGCCGTTGGCGAGCTGGTAACGCCGAATCGCGCAAACGGTCGTTGCCAACCGGGCGCGGTGCTGCGCAATCAGCAAGCTCGACAAGAACCTCTCCGAGTAGATCAAGCCCTCGAGTTGGCCGGAAAGCTGCCTCACAAGGTTCTCGTAATAGCCCAATTCGGGCGTCACGATCTGGTCCCAGTCCGTTTCCTGAACCAATTGAGTAATTGCTGCGTCGTTGGTCCGGGCATTGATCTCCCGCAACCACTTGCCTTGTTTTCGCAAGAACACCGCGGCATCCGCTTCGCGCCAAGCGTGGTTCCAGAGCTGCGGAAAAGCATCTTCCGACCACCAGGTGCCGGCTGTGTCCAATCCTCCATCCAGCCAACCGTGCAGCATGGGCATTCTCGACTCCATCCAGTTCAGCGTCGAATTACTCGACGACTCCACCCATTCCGGCGAGCGCCACATGAAGAAGTCCTGGCCCACCGCAATGTTGGTCGCGACCCGTTCGTACATTCGCCAACCAATCGCAGCGTCCAGCGCAAGCGCATTCCGCCCACGCTCGGTCCAGTCCACTGCCGCGAATGCTTTCTGTATTTGAAACCATTGCTGGTCATCCCACTCCGCCCGGCCGGCTGCTTCCTGAAGCCCGCGGAAGGCAAGGTTTTGAACGGTTTGGCCGACAACAAGCGACCAACTGCCACGCTCACTCGCCAAGCCTTGAGTGAGGTGCAAGGTTGCCAGGAGACTCCGGTGCGCCTCGCCATATCTTTCCTCGCGAATGTTGCGAAGCACATCGACCGTCAGCCAGACACTCGCGTCCAGGGCAGGACCGGTGTGCGGTGTTTTCATGTTTGGATAGCTGTCGTAGTCGACGTTAAACTTGGGCGGTTCAAGAGCGAGCGCCCGGCGATAGGCGGCCACGGCCATTTGGTTGGACTCGAATGCGCGAGCGACAAATTCCCAGTCGGCGGAGTTCGTCGTAATGTTGCCATTCGTAAGTCCGAAGTAACTCCAGTTGGTCCGATCCAGCGCGGAAGCGAAAATGCCTGGTCCAACCATCCGCGCGGGACTGGGAAGGAATGCCCGTGCCGCTCCGCCGCCGCCAATTCGACCGGTCTCAATAAGCAGCCGTGCTCCGTCGCTGGCCTCCTGCGACGGCCGAATCTTTCGCCAATCGAGTTCAATACCATCCGCTTCAAGCTCGGCGAGCACGCGTTTCAACTGGCTTCGTCCGCTGAGGCGCGACCAGGTAATCGCAGCTGCGATTAACACCACTATGCCCAAACCAGTCAGCCCCAAATAGCCGAGCCGCCGGAGCCAACGTCGTCGCTTGGGCTGCTCATCGTTCATTTGGTCAAAAAGAATCCCCGCTGTTTCTCGCTGATCGGCAGGGCGAGTTTTTCCATCACGGTCAGCATGTCTTCCCAGACCTTGCGCTTCTCGGTGAGCGCCTGGTTGCGCAGCAGGTAGGCCGGGTGAATGGTTGGCATCAAGGGCATACCGTTCAAGTCCTGCCTGTCTAGAGGCACAAAAAAGGCGCCAGTTCTCGTCCAGTTCTCACTCGTAACAACCTCCACTCCGTTGGCGAGAGTTCGTTGGTCGGGCAGCTTCATGGGCGCCAAGAAACCACAAGCCGCCGCAGGCCGGCAAGCGCAGGTTGTCCGTGTAGCCTCGACTGATAGTCGGAGCCTGGCGACCGTGCGTGATCAGAGGGAACACGAAGCACGGAATCATTCCGTCGTGGGAAATTGCTGCCAGCGGGGCGTTCGATGAAGGCGGAAGAGAAGCTGATCGCTGAAACAGCACCGCCAGCGATGATAATTCCGCAGATGCGAGCGGTCGATAGCGAGGGCCGTCCGTGCTGCACCTCCTGGGCATCGACTGCGAACGGCGCACGGACGTGCATGGGCACGTGATCCGCGAGCTGCTGGCGTGACGCTGGGAGAAGCACCCCACTGGGGCTGAAGCACGGAAGCGGCCACGGCTGCTTCGAATCGTCGTCAAAATTGATTCCCGGGCGTGACATTCCGTGGCCCGTTGTGTCCAACTTCACATGCTCGCGTCCGCCATGAACGAACCCTTGGAAGAGCTGCCCTCGGAAATCCCGCCCCCGCCCGCTCCCGGCGCGCTCGCGGAACTGCCGGAGCTGGCGGCGATCTACGAGGAGCACTCCCGGGCGATCTATTACCTCGCGCTGCGTTTTCTGGGCGATCCCACCCAGGCGGAGGACGCCACGCATGACGTTTTTCTGAAGGCCTATCGCGGGCTGAAGAGTTTCAAGGGCCGGGCCGCGATGCGCACCTGGCTGTACCGCATCGCCATCAACCACTGCCAGAACGTGCTGCGCTCGTGGCACCACCGGAACATCCAAAACTGCGTGGATGACGCCGTCTGGAACACCGCGCCCGGCAGTGAAGATTGCCCGTTCCGCGTACTCGCCACCCAGGAACTGGGCGAACGCATCCAAAAAGCGCTCGACGCGCTGCCGGAGGAATACCGGCTCATCCTGCTGCTGGTGGCGGACGAACAGCTTTCCTACGAGGAGGTGGCGGAACTGACCGAGCAAACCGTGGATGCCGTCCGCGGAAAATTGCATCGGGCGCGCAAGGCGTTTGGGGGCGCATTTCACTTGAACGACTGAAATCTCACCATGAACGAACCCTTTCATCGCCAGAACTTGAATCAGCGGCAGCAGTCCGCCGAAGAGACCACGCAAAAGTCCGACACCGAAACCTCCGGCCTGGAATTTCTGACCGCCGAAGAATTGCTCCGCCACGACGCCGCCACGATCGAGGTGCCGGAAACCATCGCCGCACGCCTGGCGGAGACCGCCCCCGGAGCCGCGCCACCGCCCTGGTGGAAACGCTGGCTGCATTCGGAGTGATGGGCCGGACATCTTGTCCGGGCCAATGCCGTCACCTCACACTTGCGGACGAGCCGTCCGGGTTCCGGGGCATGTCAAGGAACCGCGGCAATAGTGCCTTACGGCCGGGTTGAGACTTGCAATTTCCCGGCGGGAGTGCGCCATTGGCAGCGCGCGGGCAATGAGGGGTTTGCCGGGGAGTCAGCGACCGGCCCTCAAACCGAATGCCGGCCCGCGCGCACAAACAAGCCATGAACACCAAGAGCGCCCTGCTGGTCGAGGACGACACAACCTGCGCGAAGATTTACCAGACTCTTTTGGAGCGCCACGGTTATGCCGTCACCACGGTGGCCGACGGCTCGGACGCCTTCATGGAGGCGCACCACCGGGTGTATGACCTGATCCTGCTCGATCTCATGCTGCCGAGCATGGACGGCATGGCTATGTTGCGGCGGTTCCGGGCGCAGAAGCGTTTCAGTCACACTCCGATTTTTCTGTACACCAGCAGTGAACTCTCCCATGTGGAACCACTCGCGCTCGAAGCGGGCGTGACGAAGGTGTTTTCCAAGAGCATGCCCGCCAAGGAACTGGTGCAGGCCATGATTGATACCATCGCCGGCCTGCGGGCGGCTCACGATCCACTGGCGGCGGAAATGGTCGAACC
>CAYXDZ010000222.1:4294-6041 GCA_964463815.1 uncultured Verrucomicrobiota bacterium
GCCGGGAAAGAGCGCCACGCAACCACTGACCCTGCGCATGGCCGATGCCCCGAAGGAACCGCCGCCCAAGGTGAAACCCCTGACCCCGCGCGCGCCCGCCAAGAACGAGCAACCGCCCGAGCCCGAGCCGCCGAAGCAGGGCTTGTTCTCGCGCTTGTTTCAATCGAAGCGGGAAGATTCCTGAGCGCCAGATGTCGATGCCCGCTTCACTTCCCCGCATTGCGATCACGATGGGCGACCCGGCCGGGGTTGGCCCGGAGCTTTGTTTGCGCGCCCTGACCGCTCCGGAAGTCACCGCGTGCTGTGTGCCGGTGATTTTTGGGGACGCCAGCGTGCTGGCAGCGGCCGCGCACGCCACTCATCAAGCCGTTCCCCAGCGCGTGCTGAGTTTGGCCGCGTGGAACCAGCACCCAGCCCAGATCAACGAACCCACCGTCGTGGACTTGGGTGTCATCGGGCTCGAAAATTTCAAACCGGGGACAATCAACGCCCGCACGGGCGACGCAGCCTTTTTCTACATCAACGCCGCCATCGACGCCGTGCTCGCCGGTACCGTGGCCGCCGTCACCACCGCGCCGATCAACAAGGAGGCGCTGGCGCTGGCCGGTCACCATTATCCCGGCCACACGGAAATCTTCGCCGAGCGCGCCGGTTCGAAGCGCTGGTGCATGATGCAGTACTCGGAGGAGATCACCTGCACGTTCGTGACCGTGCATTGCGGGTACGCCGAAGTGCCGAAGCTGCTCACGACCCCGCGCATCCTCGAAGTCATCGAGTTGTCCGCCGAGGCGCTGGAACGCATTCGCGGACACAAGCCGAAGATCGTCGTGTGCGGCCTCAATCCCCACGCGGGCGAGCACGGCTTGTTTGGGGACCGCGAGGAAGAGCGCATCATCATTCCCGCCATCGATGCCGCCCGCGCGCAGGGTCTGGACGTGGAAGGACCGTTGCCGCCGGACACCGCGTTCCTGCCGTGGAAAAGGAAAGCCACCGACGTCTTCGTGTGCCTGTATCACGATCAGGGGCACATCCCGGTGAAGGCACTGGCGTTCGACCACGCGGTGAACACCACGCTCGGTCTGCCGATCATCCGCACCAGCGTGGATCACGGCACCGCGCTCGACATCGCGTGGCAGGGCAAGGCGAATCCGGGCAGCCTCTTCAGCGCGGTGAAGCTGGCGGTGAAGCTGGCGGGGTAAGTTTCCCGAGAACGCACGCTGCCTGGGCTCCCGACCAAGCGGCGGCAAATTTCACGGTTCCCCGCAACTTTCCATTGGCCACCTCGGCGGGTTCCTCCGACTTAACCAGCAGAACTCATGAGCGATCCCGCCAGCCAACTCCTCCACCGCGCCAGCCAGGGCGACAGGATTGTCGCCGTTCCGTCACCAACAAAGCACCGTCAGCTTCTTCGGGCCGTGCGCGCCGAGGACGAGGATGCGCTCAATGTCGCCGGTGCGGCTCGGACCGGTGATGAAGCCGATGAAGCTCGGGTAATCCGGCGCGTAGGTACGCTTCACCAATTGCAACGCCGCCGTCAGATCGCGCACAAGCTGGTCGCGCCGCGCGAGTACGACGTGATGCGGCGGCAGCACGCTCAACGCCCGCCCGCCGGCGCTGCGGCTCGTCACCAGCACGCTCCCGGTCTGCGCGACGAGCGCATCGCACGCGCTGATGCCGGCGTCGCTTTGTTCCATCGCCTGTACGTCGTAACCGTCGTCCGTCGTCAGCGACGGCAGGCCGAGCGCCG
>CAYXDZ010000223.1:0-6026 GCA_964463815.1 uncultured Verrucomicrobiota bacterium
GGCGCGGGGGGCGGAGCGGCGGGGTTCCTCGCGCCGGATTTCCGTGCGTCCGGGTTTGGCGGCGGCAGGTCGGCTGGATTTCATGAACATCAGATAAGTCGGCGTGGTAATCGCCACCACACCGGCCTTGGCCAAACGCCGCCATGGCTTGCCTGCGGTCGGAAACTGGGCAACCCGGACTCGCCGCCACGCCGGATGATCCGCTGCCCAGCAACGGCGCCGCAAGATCAGCCGGCACTCCTCGGCGGGGGCGCTGCCGGCAGCCGCACGATAAGCCGCGTGACATGGCCGGGCACTGACTCAACCGCAATCGTGCCGCCGTGCGCCCGGACAATGGACTCGGCGATGCTCAGCCCCAAACCGCAACCATCCTGGCTCTCGCGGTTCGCGTTGCTGCCGCGATAAAACCGGTCGAAGACCCGGCCCGGGTTGTCCCCTTCAATACCCGGTCCGGTGTTTGCAAAGGTTAGTTCCAGAAACTGCTCCTGGCGGGCGAGCGTGAGGGTGACCCGGCCTTTCGGCACGTTATACTTCAACGCGTTGTCCCCGAGGATGAGCAGCAGTTGCCGCAGCCGGTGGCGGTCACCCGTCAAGGTCACCGCCTCGCAGACCGGCAGTTCCACGGTGATCTCCGCGTCGGCCGCGAGCACCAGCAAATCGTCGCGGCACTCGCGCACGAGTTCGTCCAAGCGGACCGGCTGGAGGTCGAGCGCGAACTGCCCCGCGTCCGCCCGGGCGAGCAGGGTCAAGCCATCGACGATCTTGGTCAGTCGCTCGATTTCATCCAGGTGGCCGCCAAGCAGATGGCGCTGCTCGGGGGTGGCGTGGTTTTCGCGCAGCGCGGTTTCGATCTCGCCGCGCATGACCGCGAGCGGAGTTTTCAATTCATGGGAGGCGTGGAGCGTAAACTCGCGCACCCGGTTGAAGGATTCATCGAGCCGCGCAAGCATGGAGTTGAAGACCTTGGTCAGCCGGTCCAGTTCGTCGCCGGAGCCCAGTTCCGGCAGACGTTCGCCGAGGTGCCGCAAGTCCACGCGCTCCGCCGCGTGCGACAGGGCGGTGATGGGCGCCACTGCGCGGCTGAGCAGAAACCAGCCGCCTAAAGTGGTCAGGCTCAAGGCAGGCAAAACCGCGAACAAAAACACTTCGCCGATTTCTTCCAGCAAAGTGTTTCCCTGGGTGGCCAGTCCCGCTTCCAATTCCGCGGCCCGGTTCTCGATGAAGAGTTCGTAATAAGCCCAGCCGGCAATGAGCAGCAGCCCGAACAAGAGCATTCCCGCAAAATAAAGAAGCAGCTTGGTACGGATGCTCATGCGTGCTCCTTCAACACATACCCGCTGCCCCGCACCGTATGCAGCAGCTTGGGCCGGTTCTCCGGATCAATCTTTTTCCGCAGGCGCTTGATGTAAACGTCCACCAGGTTGGTGCCCGGATCGAAATCGTAATCCCACACTTTCTCCACGATGGCCATGCGGCTGCAAACGCGTCCGGCCGAGCGCATCAGATATTCCAGCAGCAGGTACTCGCGGGGTGCGAGCTCGAGGGGCGTCTCACCACGGCGCGCCTCGCGGGTGAGCGTGTTCAAACTGAGGTCCGCCACTTTCAGCACGACTGCGGGCGAACCGGTCTGACGGCGGCACAGGGCGTGGACCCTCGCGATGAGTTCCTCGAGTGCAAAGGGCTTGGACAAATAGTCGTCCGCGCCGGCATTTAACCCCTCCACCCGTTCACTCAGCGCGCCGCGGGCCGTCAGCAACAACACTGGCGTGGCGATTTTTCGTTCCCGCATCTGGCGGACTAGGCTGAGACCGTCGCGCCCCGGCAACATCACATCCAGCACCACCGCGTCAAAAGGTGTGTGCTCGACGGCCGCCAGGACGAGGTCTCCGTCGTTCAGCACATCCACCGCGAAGCCTTCCGCCTGGAGGGCTTTGCGGATGAACGCGGCGGTCTCCCGCCGGTCTTCCACCACGAGCACGCGCATGGGCGGCACTGTTTGGCAGCCGCCGGAGCTTTGTCAATTGTGGCGCGGATGACAGTACTGTCATCTGGTCGCCATGCAGACGGGAACCCGTCCGTGGAAGTGTACGCCCGTGAACTTCGTTTACTCAACAAGGGCTCAGGGCCGGCACCGGCCGGCGGGTTGGCGGGTTGGCGTATCGCAACTCTGCGCCGGCTGACGCATGTCCACTCCCACTACTCAAGCGACTGATCTGGCCGGACCACTGCCAGTCGAGACCCGCTCCCAACCGGCGCGGACGGACTGGTTTTCATCGTTGATCAACCGGGTCAACCAGCTCAGCGCGTCGCCGGCTCGCGTTTTCGGACTGCTGCTGCTGCTGGCCGTCGGCTACTGGGGCGGCGAGTACGCACTGCGCGATTTGTGGGAGCCGGATGAAGCGCGGTTTGCCTATGTCGCGGAGGAAATGCGCGCCGACGGGCACTGGCTGGTGCCGCATCGACACGGCGAGTACTACGCCCACAAGCCGCCGCTGATGTTCTGGCTGATGAATGCCGCGGGCGCGGTCACCGGCACGGGCATCAACGCTTTCACCGCGCGCCTGCCAACCCTGTTGGGAGCGGTCGTCGCCCTGTGGTCCGTGTGGATGCTGATGGTGTTGTGGGGTCAGCGTGCCGTGGCTCCGTGGGCGGTACTGATCTGCGCGACGACCTATCTGTTCTGGAAGCAGGGCGGCTGGGGGCAGATCGACATGCTGCTCTGCGGCCTGCAAATGTTGAGCGTGTATTTCCTGTTTGCCCAGGACCAGACACGCTCGGTGAAACGGGCGCTGCTCGCGTACGTTTTCATGGGGCTGGCCATTCTGGCCAAAGGGCCGGTCGGGTTCCTGGTGCCGTGGGGCGCGTATCTCACGGCCAAACTTGCCGCCGGCGAACGGGCCGACCTCAAGCGCTGGCACTGGGTCTGGGGGCCGCTGGTGACGCAGGCATTTCCCGCCGTCTGGCTCCTGTTCGTCTGGCAGAGTCATCCACCCGAAGGCTATTTGCGCGAACTGCTCTTCGCCCAAAACCTCGAGCGGGTGCAGGGCGAGTTTGGCCATCGGCGTCCGTTCTATTATTTCCTGCTGCACTTCCCGCTGGACGGCCTGCCCTGGACGCTCTGGTTGCCGTTTGCGTGGCGGGCGCTGGTCGCCAGCCCCGAAGACCGCGCGCTGCGCCGCCGGCTGGTCGGATGGATCCTTTTTGTGATCGCCTTCTTCACGCTCAGTTCAAGCAAGCGCAACCTCTACATCCTGCTCGCGTATCCCGCGCTCGCCATGCTGATCGCCGCCGGCTGGGCCGGCATTCGGAAGACGCACGCCGCCCGGGGACTCGCCTCCGCCCTGAGCAGTCTGCCGTTGGTGGTCGGCCTCGGGATGGTCGCCGCCGGACTGGTGTCCTTGGGTGCTCCAACCGTCTTGCCTGTCGATCTTCGCTGGGCGCTGGCGGCCGGGGTGATTGTGTTGGCGGTCACCTGGTCCATTCGCCGGGCTTCACGGGTTGACCCAGGGGCGGAGCGGCTAACCACACAAAGCCTCGCCCGGCTGGTGCTGCCCCTGTTGATCGCGTTTGCAAGCGTCGGCACTTTCGTCCTGCCCGGCCTGAACGCGATCAAGACACCCCGGGAATTGATCCCGCTCGCCGAGGCGCGGCTGCGGTCGGGCGAACCGCTCCACCTCTACCGCATCAACGGCGAAATCCAGGCGTGGTATGCCGGCCGGCGAGGCGCGTTCGTGGCGGACGAGGCAGCCTTGCAGCAAGTCATCGCCACGCAACCCCACGGATTGATCGTGGCGGAAAAGGGCCGGCGCGGGCGGGCCCCCTCGCCCAATCAGTTGCCCCTTCACCGGTTGCCCAACGTCCGGCACGGCGAGTTTCAAATGGGCAGCAAGACCATGCTGTGGGCTGAGTGGTCACCGGACACCGGGACCACCGAGCCGAGGCCGGATGCCAGCCAGCCAGGCGCTGGCGAGGAGTGATGCCCATGAATTCACCAGCGAACCTGCTCTCCCCCATTTCCCCGGACTGTCGGCCACTTCTGCCCGCGGCCAATGCGCTGGCGGGCATGGGAATACCTCGTAAAACCAAAGCTTACTGCTTGCGAGAGGGCACTTCATGGTTGCTGTTGGCCTGCCTGCTGTCGCTCAGCCTGGTCTTTGCGCAGACGAACCTCGATGTGATGGTGGCCCGCTGGTTCTGGTCAGACACGGGTGGCTGGCACCTGGCGAACACGACCTGGATTCATTGGCTCTATCGCTACGGATTCTGGCCCGCCCTGCTCGTCGGGATCGGCGGGCTGCTGATCGCCCTGGGTTCACGTTGGTTTCGCCGGCTGCAACCCCTGCGCCGCTCCGGACTGTTTCTCGCGCTCGCGTTGCTGCTTGGCCCGGGCCTGATCGTGAACGGTGTTTTGAAGAAGGTTTATTTCCGCCCCCGCCCGGTGCAGGTGGCGGAGTTTGGGGGTGGCGAGTCCTTTCAAGCACTGGGCGAACCGACGCTCCGGCATACCGGCCATTCGTTTCCTTCCGGGCACGCGGCGATGGGGTTCTACTGGCTGGCACCAGCGCTCTTCCTTTGCCAGAGGCGGCGCAAACTGGCCGTGGCCTTCCTCGCGCTGGCCCTGGTGCATGGCGGACTCATGGGCTTTGGTCGGATGGCCCAGGGCGGACACTGGTTCTCGGACGTCCTCTGGTCGGCGGGCATCGTCTGGCTCACCGCGCTGGCGGTGCTTGCCGTGCTCCCGGACCCGCCGGCCGCGCTTCCCCAGGATAAAGCCGCACCGGCGCAGTTGCCCCGGCAGGACGCCGCAGATCCTCACGTTGCGCACCCCGCCCCCATTCCGAAGTTGACGATCGTGGTGCCCTTCTACAACGAAAGCGCCAACGCCACTTTTGTGCTGGGCGAACTGCGCGGCGTGCTGCCCGCGGCAGAGATCATCGCGGTCGATGATGGCAGCACCGATGACACCTGGGAACAGATTCAAAACGTTCCCGGCGTCCGCGGCCTGAGGCTGCCAAGGAACCTCGGGCAGAGCGCGGCCATGTATTACGGCCTGCGCGCGGCGACCGGTGATTTGTGCGGGCTCATGGATGGCGACGGCCAGAATGATCCGGCCAACTTCCTGCCGCTGCTCCAGGCCTGGCTCAAGGGCGAAGCCGAAGTGATCTGCGGTTATCGGCTCGGCCGCAAGGACACCTGGAGTCGTCGCGTCGCGTCCCGCCTGGCAAACGGCATTCGCCGGCGCTTCCTGGATGACGGCGTGCGGGACACCGGCTGCTCGCAGAAGATCTTTCCCCGCAGCGCCGTGGAATTGCTGGTGCCGTTTCGCGGCATGCACCGCTACCTGCCGGCCATCTTCAAGCAGGCCGGGCTGCGGCTGGCGGAGGTTCCGGTCCGGCATCGCCAACGCCGCGCGGGCCTTTCCAAGTACAGCAACTGGACCCGGGCGCTGGACGGCATCCACGACCTGATCGGCGTGAGCTGGTTGTTAAAGCACAAGCTGCCACCAAACCTGCCCTCAAAAATGTCCCTGCCACAGCCATGAACGAACCGCTGCTCCAATTTCAGATTTTCGGCGCCACCTGGGTCATCACCGCCTGGAAGCTGCTCGGTTACCTGGGCGTCGCGCTTTTTGCCGGGCGCTGGTTCGTGCAGCTTTTTGCCTCGCACCGGGCCGGACAACCGCGCTTCCCCCGGCTCTTCTGGCATATGTCGCTGCTGGGGAGCGTGCTGCTGCTCAGCTACTTCATCTTCAGCGACAAGAACGACTCGGTGGGCGTGCTGTCCAATCTCTTCCCCTGCGGGATCGCGCTCTACAACCTGCTGCTGGACGGCCGGCATCGACGCCTACAAGCAGGAATAAAAGTGGAACAACCGGCGGCTGCCAAGTTCTGTCCAAGGAACTGAGCGATCCGTTAGGGTCAAACTTGCCGGAAAGACCGGTTGCTCACGCAATGAGAATCTCAGCGCCTCCCCACGCATGCATTACCTGGTGACGGGCGGGGCTGGGTTCATTGGGTCGCACGTGT
>CAYXDZ010000224.1:0-6021 GCA_964463815.1 uncultured Verrucomicrobiota bacterium
CTTCGCGAGGTCGATCTTGCCATCGAGCATCTTCTTCGGCCCTTTCTCGTTGGGCATGATGTCGAAATTGAAGATCTCGGTCGGTACGTAGAGGGTGGCGCACGCATTCGGAATGTCCACGATGCCGCTGATGTGGCCCTCGACCGGCGCGGTCCCGAGGATCGCGTAAGCCTGTTCGCCGGTGTAGCCGAACTTCTTCATGTAGTTGATCGCGTTGAGGCAGGCCTGGCGATACGCGATGTGCGCGTCAAGATAGTATTGCTTGCCGTCCTCGTCCACGGAGATGCCCTCGAAGATGAGGAAGCGCGAATACTTCGGCTCGATCGGGCTCGGTTGGAAGAGGGGGTTCACGATGCCGTACTTCTTCATGCCACCCTTGATGAGGCTGACCCGGAGATCAATGTAGCCGGCCATCTCGATCGCGCCGCAGAAGGTGATTTCGCCGTCGCCCTGGGAGAAGTGGATGTCACCCATCGAGAGCCCGGCGTCCTTCACGTAAACGGGGAAATAAATCTTCGAGCCCCGGCTGAGGTTCTTGATGTCGCAGTTGCCGCCGTGTTCGCGTGGCGGAACGGTGCGCACGGCTTCCTTTGCCGCGACGGCCGCCTTGGCTTTCGACATCTTGCCCAGGTGCGCCGTCTCGGCGTACGGCAGCGCGCACAACGGCGGCACGCGATCGGGATCGGTGGCAAAGAGTTCGGCTTCGCGCTTGTTCCACACATCGAGCAGTTGCTTCGACGGCAGGCAACCGATCAAGCCCGGGTGCATAATGCCGGCGAATTCGACGCCGGGGATGTGGCGCGAATTGGCGTAGATGCCGCTGAAGTGCCAGCAGGCCTTGCGCGCGTCGGGAAACTGCCGCGTGAGAAAACCACCGCCATTTTCACGCGCGAAGATGCCGGTGAAACCCCATTCGGAATCCGGCAACGCGCCGATGTCGAGCAGGTCCACCACCAGCAAATCGCCCGGTTCGGCCCCCTTCACGCCGATGGGACCGCTGAGGTAATGCACCTTGGTGAGATCGACATCGCGGATGTCGTTGGCGCTGTCGTTGTCAAAGATCTGCCCGCCGGTCCAGTCCACGCATTCCACGCGAAACTCCTCGCCGGGTTTGACGTAGGCGACCATCGGGATGTCGGGGTGCCACCGGTTGTGCAGGTGGGGCTGTTTCTCGGGCGGGGTCTTGAAGTCAACTTGGATCAGGGTCTTGGCCATGTTCGGATTCCTTTCAGGTTCAGAGTTCGTTGGGGTTCAGGGTTCAGGGGAAACTTCCATTGGTAATCTTGTTCTTAATCCTAATCCTAATCTTCATTCTTCCATTCGGTCGTTGGGATTAAGATTAGGAGCAAGAGTAATATTAAGACGTCGTGTTGTTGGTGATCATAACCGCGTTCAGCTGGGTTCATGCGTGGTGGCAAACACTCCAGCCTCAAACCGCGAGCAATGATTTCACCTTGTCGGGGTCGAGGGTTTCGCGCCCGGCTTCATGCACAAAGCGGCCGCGCTCAATGACCAGCGCGCGATCGCACACGTCCATCATGAAACTGACCACCTGCTCGGTGACGATGATCGCGAGCTTGCGCAGCTTGCGGATTTCCTTCAGCGCCCGGGCGATGTCCTTGATGATCGACGGCTGGATGCCTTCGGTCGGTTCGTCGAGCACGAGCACCTTGGGATTGGCGATGAGCGCGCGGGCGATGGCGAGCTGCTGCTGCTGCCCGCCGGAAAGATTCCCGCCCTTCCGCTTGCGCATTTCATAAAGCACGGGAAACAGGGCGTAGATTTCGTCCCAGGTGCTCTTCTCGAGCGAGCCACGCGCACCGGTGAGAATGTTCTCCGTCACCGTGAGCGCGGGAAAAATCATCCGGCCCTGCGGCACGAAACCGATGCCGCCGCGCACGCGTTCGTGCGGAGCCAGCGTGCTGATCTCCCGGTCGGCAAGTTTCACCGAGCCGGATCGGGCCGGCAGGATGCCGATGAGCGACTTGAGCAAAGTCGTCTTGCCCATGCCGTTGCGGCCCATGATGGCGAGAATTTCCTGGTCGCCGACCGTGAAGGTGGCGTCCTTGATGACCTGGCTCTGGCCGTAGCCGACGTTGAGTTGGTTGACGGTTAGCATACGCGGGAATCAGTGGCCGAGGTAAACCTCGATGACCTTGGGGTTGTTCTGCACCTCGCTCATGCTGCCCTCGGCCAGAATTTTGCCGAGATGCAGCACGGTGACCTTGTGGGCGATGCGCGACACGAATTCCATGTCGTGCTCAATGATGATGATGGCGCGGCCTTTCGTGATGCGTCGCAGCAGGTCGGCGGTCTGCTCGCGTTCGGCCGGGCTCATCCCGGCGACCGGCTCGTCGAGCATCAGCAGGTCCGGCTCCTGCATGAGCAGCATGCCGATCTCAAGCCACTGCTTTTGACCGTGGCTGAGAAACGCGCCTTCGACGTCGAGGTAATCTTTGAGGAAGATTTCCTCCGCCACCTTGTGGATGCGCGCGAGCACGTCCTCGGTGCGGCGGAAGGCGATGCAGCCGAGCACCGTGTGACCCTTGGGATACGACACCTCGAGGTTTTCAAACACCGTGAGGTTTTCGTAGATCGACGGCGTCTGAAATTTCCGGCCCACGCCCGCGTGGACGATCTTGTGTTCCGCCAGCCCGACCAGTTCGCGGTTGTTGAACTTTATGCTGCCGCCGGTGGGCCGTGTCTTGCCGCAGATCATGTCGAGCACGGTCGTCTTGCCCGCGCCGTTGGGGCCGATGATCACGCGCAGTTCGTCCTTTTCGAGGTAGAGGTTCAAGCCATCGACTGCCTTGAAGCCGTCGAACGAAACGGTCAACTCCTCGATGGAGAGCAAAAAATCAGTCGTGCTGCTCATGTTGTTTTCTCCTTCCCGGCCGTCAGGGTGACCGCCGGTTTCTCGGGTTTGCCCAGGGTGCGATCGGAGCGCAGCCATTCCAGCCACGGCCCGGCCTTCTTGCGCAACCCGTCCATGATGCCCGCCAGGCCGTTCGGAAAGAGCACGACCACCGCGATGAACAGACCGCCCATTGCGAACAGCCAGAGCTGCGGGAAGTTTTCCGAGAACAGGCTCTTGCCGGTGTTCACCAGCAGCGTCCCGTAAACCGCACCAAACAGCGAAGCCCGGCCGCCGACCGCGCAGAAGATAACCATCTCGATCGACGGCACGATGCCGACGAGCGAGGGCGAAATGAAGCCGACTTGCAGGACGAACAACGCGCCGCCGATGCCGCTCAGCGCCGCCGCGAGCGAGAACGTGAACACCTTGAACATCGACACGTCGTAGCCGGAGAATCGCACCCGATCCTCGCGGTCGCGCATCGCCAGCAGCATCTTGCCGAGCTTGCCCGAGAGCAGCCATTGCGAGAACAGAATCGCCGCAAGGAGCAGCCCGCAGGTGACGAAGTAGAGGATGTATTGCGCCGACTGCGTGCGGATGTCCCACCCGAGGAGCGTGCGCAGGTCGGTGATGCCATTGCGGCCGCCGGTGAGCCCTTGGTTGCCGTCGATGCCCAGCGAGAGGATCAACGCCAGCGCCTGGGTGATGATCGCGAAGTACACGCCCCCCACGCGCCGCTTGAACATCGCCAGACCGATGAAGTAGGCGATGATCGACGGCACGATGACGACCGCGATCAGACTGAAGGTGAGACTCTTGAAGGGCAGCCAGAACGCCGGCAACGCGGTGAGCTGGTTCCAATCCATGAAGTCGGGAATGCCCGGCGTGGACTGGATGCTCGTGCTTTCGGGATCGGACGCCTCGAGCTTGAGGAACATGGCCATGCAATAGCCGCCCAGGCCGAAGAATACGCCCTGGCCCAGGCTGAGCACGCCGGCCTTGCCCCAGAGCAGCACCAGACCCAGCGCGACGAACGCGTAGGTGAGGTACTTGCCCACGAGGTTCAACCGGAAGATGTCGAGGGACAGGGGCAGTACGACCAGCAACAGGGCGGCGAGCAGCACGAGATTGGTGACCCCGTTGGGCCCGGCGAAAATGCGATGGTACATGTTTTTCACAGGATGGCGGGTTGAACGGTTATGAACGCACCTTGCTCGCGAAGAGACCCTGCGGACGGATCATCAACACCACGATGATCAACATGAGCACGGCGACCTTGCCCATCGTTCCTTGCAGGAAGAACTCGAGAATGGACTGGCCCTGCGCGATGCCAAACGCGGAGGCAATGGTGCCAAGCAGGCTGGCGGTGCCGCCAAAGACCACGACCAGAAACGTGTCCACGATGTAGCGCGAACCACTGTCCGGACCGGTTGACCCAATCGTGGTGAAGGCCGCGCCCGCCACGCCCGCGATGCCGCAGCCCAGGGCGAACGTGAAGCGGTCCACGAGTTTGGTGTTGATCCCGGCCGCGCCGCTCATGACGCGGTTTTGCACGGTGGCCCGCATCTGAAGTCCGATCCGCGAGCGATACATGAAGAGCCACACGCCGAGGGTCAGCAGCAACGTCAACCCGAGCACAAACACGCCGTTGATCGGGATGTCGATGGTTTCCGACACTTTGAAGGAACCCATCAACCAGTCCGGCAATGTCGGCGTGACCTCGCGGGCCCCAAAGGTGAGCCGGAATCCCTGTTGCATGATCAGGCTGAGTCCCCATGTGGCGAGCAGGGTGTCGAGGGGCCGCTTGTAGAGGAACCGGATCAACGACCATTCGACCAGCAAACCCGCCAGACCGGCGGCAAAGAATGCGATCACGATGGCGACGATGAAGTAGTACGGCACCAACGCGGGCAGATGTTCATGCACGAGGTTGGAGCAGAGGTACACCGTGTAGGCACCGAGCGCCATGAACTCGCCGTGCGCGAGATTCACCACGCCCATCTGCCCGAAGATGATGGCGAGACCGAGGGCCATCAACAGCAGGACGCTGAACAGGCTGATGCCCGCGAAGCCCTGCATGACGAAGATCGACCAAAGTTCGGAGGCGGAGTATTCGGAGAACATGATGAAATGATTGAAGCGGGCTCAAGGTTGCGGATCGTCCGGGTGGGCGGCCGGCGGCGGAGTCACCCCGCCGGCCGCGTTCGACCCACACGCACACAAGCTTACTGGTAACCTTTGGGGAACGGATCGGGTTCGATCAGGTCCGACTCGTAAAGCACCTTCGCCTGGCCGTTGGGCTGCCACAGCCCGATGCGCAGCTTGCTCCAGAGATGGTGGTTCTCGTGAATCTTCACGTAGCCCTCCGGAGCTTCCTTGAATTCGATGCCCGGCGAGGCGGCGGCCACTTTGTCCACGTCGAAACTGCCGGCTTTTTCGACCGCCATCTTCCACAACCACGGTCCCAGATAGGCCGCCTGGGTCACGTCGCCGATCACGGAGTTGGCACCGTATTTGGCTTTGAACGCCTTCACGAAGGCCTCGTTGTTCGGGTTTTCGAGGCTCTGGAAGTATTTCATCGCGGAGTAGAAGCCCGCGAGATTTTCGCCGCCGATGCCGAGCACTTCATCCTCGGTGACCGAAATGGTGAGCAGCGTGGTGTTCTTGCTGTTGAGCCCGGCCGCGTTGAGCTGCTTGTAGAACGACACGTTGCTGCCCCCGACGACGATGGCGTAGATGACGTCCGGTTTGCGCAGCTTGATCTTGTTGATCAACGAACCAAACTGCGTGTGGCCCAGCGCGTAGTATTCCTCGCCCACCACCTTGCCCTTCAACACGGTCTCAATGTGTTTGCGGGCGATCTTGTTGGACGTCCGGGGCCAGATGTAATCCGAGCCAATCAGATAAAACGTCTTTGCGCCCTTCTCCTTGGCGATCCAGTCCAGGCCCGCAATGATCTGCTGGGTGGCTTCCTGGCCGGTGTAGATCACGTTCTTCGACTGCTCCAGGCCTTCGTAGAAGGTCGGGTCGTAGAGCAGGCCGTTCTGCTGCTCGAAGATCGGCAGCACGGCCTTGCGCGAGGCCGAGGTCCAGCAGCCGAACACCGCGGCAACCTTGTCGTTGACCAGCAGCTTGCGCGACTTCTCGGCGAAGGTCGGCCAGTC
>CAYXDZ010000225.1:0-6020 GCA_964463815.1 uncultured Verrucomicrobiota bacterium
GGTCCGACCGTGATCGACCAGACGCCGTCGTCGCCCTTGGTCAATGGCGACGCCTGGTTGAAACCGGTGCCCGGGATGTCGCCGCTGCCGCCGAGTTGAATCGACTCGGCTTTCGGCGCGTGAATACGGAAGGTGATCTTGCCGTCGGCCGCGACTTCGGGCGAAGTGAACTGCGGCGGTTGTTGGCGCGGCTGGGCGTGGAGCAGGGCCGCGGAGAGAAAAAGCGCAAGGGGTAACGCGTAGGAAGACCTTTGCACATGGTGCCATCGCGAACGGAGCGCGGAGCATTGCTCCGCGATATTCATGGGGTCTTCGGTCGGAGTGATGCTCCGCGCTCCGGTGCTTCGGGCTGTTGCCGAGATCTCTTGAGGGACAAGGCCAATGGAATTTTTCATCAGAGTTCGGTGATTCGCTGGTTCAGACGCTGGCGGAACGAAATTGTTACGTGGTGGAACACCAGGGTTCACGGCGTGTCGCAATCGGGAAACATGATCTGCGCGGTCTGCCAGAGGTAACGCCGCCAGTTGGCCCATTCGTGGCCGCCGGTGCTCAACACCCAGAAATTGCGCAGGCCGTATTTGTTGATGATCGCCATGTTGCCCTGGCCGTTGCGCAACGCGATGTCCGTCTCGCCCTGCGCCATGTAGAACGGCACGCGGAACTTGTTGTTTGTCTCCGGATCTTTGAGCAGATCGCCAAACCGTTCCTCGAACTTCGGCAGACCGTCCGGGAAATGGCCCGAACTATAGACATAAAGCTCGCTGAACGTGTCGAGCCGCGACAATCCGGTGTGCATCACCACGAAGCCGCCCATCGACAACCCGGCGAGCGCGCGGTTTTCACGATTGGCCTTGGTCCGATAATGCGCATCCACGTAGGGGATGATGTCCTTGAGAAACTCCTGTGTGCAGGCGTCGTCGGCATCGACCGGCGGCGGTTGCGGGGCGGCGAGTCCGCGCGTGTTCGGCATGACGATGATCATCGGCTTCGCTTTGCCCTCGGCGATCAGGTTGTCGAGGATTGCGCCCGCATGACCGCCATTTGCCTCGGTGCTCGACCACTTGGAATCGTCATCGCCACCGCCGTGATTCAGATACAGCACCGGATAACGCGAGGTCGGGTCGCGGTCGTAATCCGGCGGGGTGTAGATGTGCATCCGCTTCGCCGTGCCGATGTGGTTCGTGTAATTCACCGGCTCGACCTTGCCACGGGGAACTTCCCGAACTTCATAGAACGACTTGTTCGTGAGCGACGGCAGCGCCGCCAACGTGGGCAGCGGACACGGACCCGGCTGGGGCATGGCGGGCCGCGACCGGCCCGGAGACTGGCTGGGCGGAGCGTCCGCGGCACTGAGCGCACCGGCAAGGGCGAGCGCCAAGGTGATTATAATCGTAGTGGAATGGCGGTTCATGATCGGTGCCTAATTTTGCCGGGCTCAAGGCGATCGGCTTGGAGCGGTTTGCTTTTCATGGGACAAACTTGATTGAGTTTGGCATTGAATAGGCAGGGCGCGCCGCCGGGGCTCAAACGGGCGCTAAAAGTTGCCCGTAGCCTTTCCGCCTGCCCGCACGTCCAATCTACATTCCTATGCAACTTCCGACGACGACTTTTCCTGCGTCTTTTCGGTTCACCCTTTTGACCTCGCTGCTGGCCGTGTTGGCGTTGCCTTCTCCGGCTCAGAACAATGCCGGCGGACCGCGCCAGGGCGGACCCTCGCCGGCCCAGCAAGCCGCGCAGCAGGCCACCCGGGCGGATCATGAAAACATGAAGGAACAGTTGGGCATCATCCGGTTGCGTCCGGGCCGCAACGGCAATCCCAACGCCACCACCAACCCGGCCAATTACGATCCCGCCAAGGCCAATCCTTATCCCAACCTGCCAGAGTTGCTGGTCGCCAAGAACGGCCAGAAGGTCACCACCGCCGACCAGTGGTGGCAGCTCCGCCGGCCGGAGATCGTCGAGGATTTCGAGCGCGAGGTCATCGGCCGCGTGCCCAAGGATGTGCCGAAGGTCACCTGGTCGATCACCACGCAGGCGATGGATCGCGTGGTGGCAGACATCCCGGTCAACGCCCGGATGTTGGTCGGCAAGGTGGACAACTCGGCGCACCCGGACATCGAGGTGAACATCCAGATGACGCTCGTCACGCCGTTGAACGCGCCGAAGCCGGTGCCGGTGCTGATGATGTTTGGCGGGTTCTTTGGCGGGGGCGGTCTGCCGCGCCGGGCGGGTGAACCCGAGCCGACGAATCGGTTCGGCGGTTTCGGCGGGAATCATAACTTCGCTGATCCGCCTTCAACCGAGCAGTTGATTGCCGCTGGCTGGGGTTACGCGACGATCAACCCCGGCAGCATCCAGGCGGACAACGGTGCGGGCCTTACGAAGGGCATCATCGGCCTCGTCAACAAGGGCCGGCACCGCAAGCCGGAGGACTGGGGTTCGCTGCGCGCCTGGGCCTGGGGCGCGGCGCGTGGACTCGATTACCTGGAGACCGATCCCACCGTCGACGCGAAGAAGGTCGGCATCGAAGGCGTCTCGCGCTACGGCAAGGGGGCGTTGGTGACGATGGCGTTCGAGCCGCGTTTTGCGCTGGGTTTCATCGCTTCGTCCGGTGAAGGCGGCGCGAAGCTGCATCGGCGCGACTTCGGTGAAGCCGTCGAGAATCTCACCGGCTCCGGCCAGTATCATTGGATGTCCGGAAGCTTCCTCAAATACGGCGCCGAGGAATCCAGCTTCGGTCGCAAGGACGCCAACGACATCCCGGTCGATGCGCATCAGTTGATCGCGTTGTGCGCGCCGCGGCCCACGTTCATCAGCTACGGCATTCCCGAGAAAGGCGACGCCCACTGGCTCGATCAACAGGGCAGCTACATGGCGACCGTCGCGGCGCAACCGGCGTTCCGGTTGCTCGGCGCGCGCGATCTCGGGGTGACCGAGGACTATCGCACCGCACAAAAGCCGGACGTGAACGTCGGCCTGGTCGAGGGCGAACTTGCCTGGCGTCAGCACGACGGCGGACACGAGAGCCGGTCGAACATGAAGCATTTCATCGCGTGGGCGAACAAGTTGATCGGCTACACGCCGCCGCCCGTGGTGAAGGTGAAGGCGGAGGCGGCGGTGAAGTAACGGCAGGCAGCCGGAAAAGCGACATTCCGGTCGCTTCGGCGCGCGACCGGGCGACAAGAATGTCGCCCTTCCGATCATCGCCGCGCGCTCGGATCGCCGGTGGGCGGCGGTGCGTGATCTTCCTTCGCCGGCGGACCGAGCAACTTCGTGAAGATCGGTTTCAACGCGTCGGCCCAGACTTGATAGCCTTTTAGTCCGAGATGCAGGCCATCCCGAAGCAGGCGCGTCCGGCGCGCCGGACGAAGTTGTTCACCGGTTCCTGGGCCGAGCTGATCCTGCGGGCTCAGCCCGTCCCCGGATGAACAACTTCGGATCACTCATATGATTCGTTCAGTTCCCTCCTCTCCCGCGGTAATGCTCCCTTAGCAGCATGTCGATGTGGGCCTCGTCCAGGCCACTGCCCCCGATCTGGATGGGGCCGCCGGCCGGGCCGGACAACTCCCGGCGCTCCGGAGCGTCGAGGTCCAGCAGCTTGCACCTGCGATTAATGCACGTAAGCGCCGTGGCGAGATGTCGCGAGTCCCCGATCTGGCCGGCCTTCTCGACTGACGCTGAGGTTTGACCGCCCGCGTCTTTCGACTGGCCCGTCGTCACCCGGTCCTGTTTGGAGCGATGCCACGCGTCCCAGGCTTCGGCCTCGATCCGATTGAGCTTCGCGAGCTGGAGATCCATCCATTCGTCCATCGACTCAATGGTGCGGTCGCGCCAGCCCTGCCGAATGGCCTTCAAGTCCTGGCACTTGGTGCCGGCTCAACGTGTAGGGCCGGTTCTCGCCAACTTGCTGAGATTCTTCCGCTCGGGCCACAGGTGCGAAGGTTACCGTAAAAGCGAATCTTCCCGCTCAATTGGCTTCAGCTTTTAGCAGTCGATACCAGTTGTCCCGCTGTCGCGCCTCGTAGCCGAGGTCTTCGATCAGGCGTTTCATCTCTTTGGTGGTCATGCGGAAGGTGGTGCCGGCGGCGCTCACCACGTTTTCCTCGATCATGATCGAGCCGAGGTCGTTCGCGCCGTACTTGAGCGCGATCTGCCCGATGTCGTGCCCCTGCGTCACCCACGAACTTTGCACGCTCGGAACATTGTCGAGGTAGATACGGGCGAGCGCCTGTGTGCGCAGGTATTCGTGCGCGCCGACGGTCGGAGCTTTGAGCACGGCGTTCTCGGGCTGAAACGTCCAGCAAATGAACGCGGTGAACGCGCCGCCCCGCAGCGCGCCGGATTCCAAGGCGTTCGCGTAAGCAGTCGCTCGCTCCGCCGGAGATGGGAGATCGGAGATGGGAGATGGGAGGCGGCTCAGCGACTGGTCCTGCTGGGCGCGGACGACTTCGAGGTGTTCGAGGCGGTCTTCGAGCGTTTCGACGTGGCCGAACATCATCGTCGCACTGCTGGCCAGGCCGAGTTGGTGCGCGGTATCCATCACGCCCATCCAGTCGGCGGTGTTCGCCTTGAGCGGCGCGATGCGATTGCGCACGCGGTCCACGAGGATTTCCCCGCCGCCACCGGGCAGGCTGCCGAGGCCGGCCGCGACGAAGTCCTGAAGAATCTGTTCGACCGGTTCATTGAAGAACTCGCTGAACGCCACGAACTCGCTCGGGCTGAACCCATGCACGTTGAAGCCGGGGAACTTCTCGCGGACATGGTTGAGCAGGTCGAGATACCACTGCTTGGTCAGCTTCGGGTGATGGCCGCCCTGCATGAGAATCTGCGTGCCGCCGAGCGTGATGGTCTCCTCGATTTTGCGGTCCAGTTCGTCGAGCGAGATGACGTAACTGTCCGCGTCCTTCTCCGTGCGGTAGAACGCGCAGAACTTGCAATAGACGTTGCAGATGTTGGTGTAGTTGACGTTGCGATCGACGATGTAGGTGACGATTTCGTTGCCGCGTCCGCCGTGGGTCGGGGAACGCATCAATTGCCGGCGGCGGTCGGCCAACGTGCCGAGTTCTTCCAGCGGCAGCGGGTAAAGCCGCCGGGCTTCCTCGCGGTCGATGCGGTGGCCGTCCCAGACTTTTTGCAGGAGCGTGTCGAGCGACGTGTCGTAGATCACGCGGGAAATCTACCGCCAGTCCGCCGCGAAACAAGCCGGCAGTGGATCCCCAGGCAGTGCCCGGTGCTCCGCACGAACCGAGAACATTTTCCAGCGTGCAATTATTCAATGGGACTGGTTTTATCCCGCAACTGATGGAAGTAAGCCCACCGCCCGTGTCCGCGCCCCAGCCTTCATTTCAAGTCAAGCCCACCAAGATCGGCCTGCGCCTGAGCCAGCACGGCGTGGTGCTCAGCGAAATGCGCACATCGCCCGGGCCGACGCACAGCGTCTTTGATGTCCTGGCCGCCGCGCTGGCCGTGCTGGCCCCGAACCAACGCATCGGCGTGCTGGGCTTTGCCGGTGGCGGCATGCTGGCACCGTTGCGTGGGCTCGGCGTGACGGGACCGGTGGAGGCGGTTGATCTCGAACGTAAGGGCTACCAGTTGTTCCTACAGCACTGCCGCGCCTGGGCCGGAACGGTGAACTGGCAACAGGCGGACGCGGTCGATTGGTTGCGGCAGCAACCGGCAACCTTTGGAGCGTTGGTGGACGACCTCTCGCTGCCGCTCAACGGCGATGTCGTCAAGCCGGCGATTACTTGGGACGTGCTGCCGGAGTTGATCCGCAACCGGCTCGCGCCCGGTGGTGCCGGGATCTTCAACCTGCTCACGCCGCCCGGTGGCGGGTGGAATCCGGCGTTGTCCCGGATCACGAGCTTGTTCAAGAGCGCGCACCTGATCGACCTCGAAGAATATGAAAACCGCATCTTGATCGCCGGCGATGAACTGCCGGGCGCGAGGGAGTTTGGCGTGCAGTTGCGGCTCGCCCTCCGCCGCGTCCGTTCGCGCCACGCCACGCGGATTCAACTGCG
>CAYXDZ010000226.1:0-6019 GCA_964463815.1 uncultured Verrucomicrobiota bacterium
GAAAAACTTCCAGCAGATTCAGAGCGACCACAAACTGGGGAATACAAACCTGTGACCACCCGGAACTGGCGGAAGCCGTTCAAAGCGCCCGCACAAAAACGAAGTATTGACCCACGGAGAAAAAAGCAAAAAGTAGCTGCGTTCCCATTCGAGCAACCTGTTAAACACTGAACCGGCTCCAGTCATGAAAAAGACCTCTTCCCTGAATCTCAACCGCCGCCGCTTTATCCAGACCACGGGCGCCGGCGTGGCGCTTTTCAACATCCTGCCCGGCAGCCTCCTGCCCGGCGCGGAGACGTCCCCCAACGCGAAGCTCAACCTCGCCGGCATCGGCATCGGCAGCCGCGGCGGCGCGATCATCGGCGAGGCGGCGGGCCTCGGCCACAACATCGTGGCCCTGTGCGACGTGGACGAAAACTATGCCGCCAAGGAATTCGAAAAGTATCCCAAAGCGAAACGCTTCGTCGATTACCGCAAGATGCTCGACCAGATGGGCAAGGAGATCGACGGCGTGATGATCGGCACGCCAGATCACACCCACACGGTGATCGCACTCGAAGCCATGCGCCGCGGCAAGCATGTGTATTGCGAGAAGCCGCTCGCACACAAGGTCGAGGAAGTCCGCAAGCTCATGGCGGCGGCCAACCAGCACAAGGTCGTCACGCAACTCGGCAACCAGGGGCACTCCAGCGGTTCCATCCGCCGTGTCTGTGAATGGATCTGGGCCGGGGCCATCGGCAAGGTCCACACGATTCACGCCGGCTGCGATGCTTTCAAAAATGTTTACAGCCAGATTCCAAACCTGGCCAAGGTGAACGAGCAACACGACGTGCCCAAGGGGCTCGACTACGAACTTTGGGTCGGCCCGGTGCAGCATCGCGCCTACTCGCCGCTCTGGGTGCCGTGGAACTGGCGCGGGTGGCTGCACTTCGGCGGCGGCGTGATCGGCGACTGGATCTGCCACGTGGTCGATCCCGCTTTCTGGGCGCTGGACCTCGGCGCACCCACGTCGGTGACGGCGGAAGTCACCGGATATGACCTGGAGAAACACGGCCTCACCTATCCGCCCGGCTCGAAGATCACCTTCGAGTTCCCGGCGAAGAACGGGCGCGGCCCGGTGAAACTGGTCTGGCACGACGGCAACACCACGATTCCCAAGCCGCAGGATTTCCCCGCCGACGCCAACGTGCCCGGCACGGGCGCGATCATCTTCGGCGACAAGGGCATGATCGTCCACGGTTCGCACGGCGGCGGCAACTGCCACATCCTGCCGGAGAGCCTCATGGAACAGCACTCGGGCAAGAATGCGCCGGCGGAGAAAATCGCGCGCGTGCAAGGCCACGCCTGGGACTGGGCGGAGGCCATCCGCACCGGTCGCGCGGCCGGATCGGACTTCAGCTACGGCGGACCGCTCACACAAGTGGGCCTGCTTGGTCTGGTCGCGCTGCGGTTCCCCGGCCAGAAGCTCCAGTGGGATGACGCGGCGATGAAGTTCACCAACCACGAAGCCGCCAGCGCGCATCTGCGGGTGGACTACCGGTCGGGGTGGACCTTGTAGAAAGCCGGCAATCCTCCACTTGTCATCGGCGGCGGCGTTGAGCATCAACCTCACGGTCGAGTGGCTTGGACCCGCCAGAAGCGAGGATCACGGGTGGATTCCACGGGTAGTTCCAGCAAGCCGCCGGTTCCCTCGTAGGCCAAATCTGCCGGCGACCAACCGGTGAAGTCAGTAGTGCTTTGCGCCCGGTAAAACCAGTTCGTCCGGCTTTGCATCTGAAGCTTCCAGGCACCGTTATCCCGCAAGAGCGCCAACTCCTTCACCGGCGGCGGCGGCAGCGTCAGTCGTACGTTGTTGATCTCCCCGGTGGCGAGCAGCGAGCCGTCCGTGCCCGCGTCGCTGTAGCTGCAAATCGCAAACGCATCCACGCGGAAGTCGGTGAAGAACGGCGACAAGATCAACGGGTTGACCGGCCCAAACGGCTGGCCATCGGCCGTGATGGTGGTGCGTAACGTCTGGTTCGTGGCGGTGTAATCCATCTGAATTTGCAGCACCGTATTCAGGGGCAGTTCGCTGAGGGTGTAGTCGTTCCCGTCGCGGTAACTGAGCGACGCGTTGGTGGACCACACGGCCGGCCAGATCGTTGCGCCGAGGCCGTTGTCGGGAAAGTAGTCGAACTCGACGAGGTTCTTCACGTTGCCGGTGCCCGCGCCCCGCAAAAAGTTCGTGCGCGTCGCGTCGGCCACATTGACCAAGCCGAGGGCGAGCTCGAAGGTGCGCGGTTTGCCCTCCCTAAATCCCGAAAGGATGGACTTCAAGCGCAGCTCAAAGGCGAGGGTGAAGTCGTCATCCTTGCCGAGAATTGTTCCCAGCCGGTGGAAGAAGTAGCTGTTTGTCCGGCTGGAATCCCACGTCACGTCGAGATGACCTGCCGGGTTCCATCGAAATAGCGCGGCGTCGCCGTGGGTGAACCAGCGGTCAGGGGACGGAGGCGTGGTGAAGTCCTCGAAAAAATCCGCCGCGGTGGTCAGATGGACGGCCATCCCAATCATGGCGCATCCCACAACCCACCGCGGCGGCTTTATCTTCGCACTCATCGAGCTGATCCCAATTATCAGCCCTGCCGTGAACGGCGGCGAAACATTAGGGCAAGTCCGCCGAGTGCGGCTAGGATAATTGTGCTGGGTTCCGGCACCATCACCGCCGAAAACGCATCGATCTCCGACCGTCCGCTCAGCACCTCGACCCGCACGAAACGGATGCTGTCGAGGGTCACGGATTCGTTGTTGCCATCGACGGCCCACGCGAGGTCGAATCCGGTGCCCCCGCCCGAACCGGCGTAGAGAGCGCGAATGCCGGCGAGCGTTTGATTGGCGAACGAAGCGTTGTCCAGCACCGGGTTGACCGGCAGATGAAAATTGCCGCTGCCGTCCGTGGGAAACATGCCATCGACAATCGGCGCGAGCGACGGGTTGAGCAGAAACAGATTGCCCGGATCATTGCCCACGTACACCCGCGTCTCACCAAGGTTCTGCGAGAAGATGGAACCACTGGCGTCGGCCACGCCATTGGGCCAGTCGGCATCCGTGAATCCGGCCGAGCCGAAGATCAGGAAGTCGAGGCCGTAGGGATTGAGCGGATTGTTCTGGATGGGCGCATCGAACTCGACGGTGATCGAACCCCCGACGCCGAGCGAAACAAGCTGTTCCTTGAGATAGGGTGCGGCGAAGGGTGTCACCGGCCCGCCGAATTCTCCGGGCGTGACGGTCGAGGGCGCGCCGAGCGCGGTCGCGGAATCGGTGTAGGGAATATCGGTTCCAAACTCGACGGCATAACCCACGCCGGGTTCGTACGCCTCGACGCGCGTGGCGAATTGCGCGTGAGCGGTGGAGGTGGACAAGAGCGCGCCGGCCAGGGCCGAGGCGATGATGGAGTGTTTGAGCATGACTGGTCTTTCCATGGTTGGCTGCGAACAGCCGGTTGCATTACCTGCGAGACCAGTGCGGGAAGCGGGCGTACACAAAAACGCCTTCTTCCCGCAAGACGAGGAAAGAAGGCTCCACGAATGCCGGCGACGACGGGTCACCGGCCAGGCCTCATCCTTCTCTTTGCGGAGAAGCCGGTTCCTTGCGGAACCGAGACGAGCACAACCACGCCGGTATCCTGACTCCAGGCCTGACCTCGCTCCCGCCTTCCCTTGCGGTGGCATTGGGAGTTTGTAGCCTGTTACAGTGGCGCAACCGTCCCCGGATCTAACGGGGTTCCCTGACGCGCGGTTGTGTTTCAACGGACCTCGCGGCCCGTGTCTTTCAAAGAGCGGAGTTGTGATAGTTCCGCAGGCGGCGGCTGCCAAGGGAAAAATCTACCACCTGAACTCCAGCAGAAATCAAAAGCGCCCGGAACCCGCCGGCAGGCATGAATTCGCGGCGATTCACACCATCCACCTCAATTCTCGATCCTGGTTGTGCTCAACTTTTCCTCGCCGTTCGCCGCCTGCTCCGCTATAACAACACCACTCTCATGAACTTCATGTTGCGACATTCGCCACCATTCGCCGCCGTGTTGCTCGCCTGCGCCACCGGCACTGCCTTCGCCGCCGAGACCGCGCTCGATCGCTACGTCCACGCGCCTGACCCAGCTTACCGATACGAACTGTTCTCCAACCACACCGGCGATGACGGCACGGTTTATCAGATCAAGTTCACCTCTCAGTCCTGGCTCACGGCCGCCGAGGTCAACCAGACCAACTGGTGGCACTGGCTGACCATTCACCGGCCGAATGAGGTCAAGAGCGACACCGCGCTGCTCTTTGTCACCGGCGGCAACAACGAGGATCCCAATCCGCGCCGGCCCGACGGCAATCTCAGCCGCATCGCCAAAGCCACCGGCAGCATCGCCGTGGAACTGCGCCAGGTGCCGAACCAACCGCTCATCTTCCACAACGACGGCAAAGGACGCTACGAAGACGACCTGATCGCCTACGGCTGGGACAAGTTTCTGCGCGGCGGCCGTGAAGAGTGGCTGGCCCGCTTCCCCATGACCAAGAGCGCGGTGCGGGCGATGGACACCGTCACCGACTTTCTCGGGCAACCGGAACGCGGCTCATTGAAGATCGACAAGTTTGTCGTGGCCGGTGCATCGAAGCGCGGCTGGACGACCTGGACCACGGCCATGACGGACAAGCGCGTGGTGGCGATTGCGCCCATCGTGATCGACATGCTCAACGTCGTCCCGTCGTTCCGTCATCACTGGGAAGCGTACGGCTTTTACGCGCCGGCGGTTGGTGATTACGTGAGCCACGGCATCATGGACTGGCAGGACACGCCGGATTACGCGCGCCTGATCAAACTGGTCGAGCCCTACGAGCATCGCGACCGGCTCACGCTGCCCAAACTCATGATCAACGCGACCGGTGACCAGTTCTTCCTCCCCGACTCGCATCGCTTCTACTTCGACGATCTCAAGGGACCGAATTACCTCCGCTATGTACCCAACGCGGATCACTCGCTGCGCGACAGCGATGCCATCGAGACCCTCGCGGCGTGGCAGTTCGCCATTGCCCATCAGAAGCCGCTGCCGCAGTTCGACTGGCAGGTGGATTGGAAGGCGGGAGAAATCTCGGTACTGGCCACCGACAAGCCGGCGAAGGTTTTGTTGTGGCAGGCAACGAATCTCGAAGCGCGTGACTTCCGCCTGGAAACGCTGGGCAAGGTCTGGACCAGCCGCGAACTTCAAGCGGACGCTGACGGCCGGATCGTGGCTCGCGTGGAAAAACCGGTGCAAGGCTGGACGGCGTTTCTGGTCGAGCTGACCTATCCGGTCGCCGGCAGTCCGACCCCGCTCAAGCTGACCAGCGGCGTGGCCGTCGTGCCGGATGTGCTGCCGTTCGCCGGGAAGATGCCGAATACGCAGCCGAAGCGGTAACCACACCCAAGGGTTGATTCAGGGCGAAATTCGCAAGCGGTAGAACACCGAGCTCTTGGTGAAATCAACCGGCATCGTCAAGGTGGCATTTCCCGAAATGGCGAAGAAGTTCGTGCCGGCTCCCCAGTATACTTCAGTCAGGTCGAGGGAGTGCTCCACCACGTAGCTTGTTCCGGGAATCATATTTGTCAGGTTCAGCAGAATCATTCCGCCCGCCGGTGGATGCATGGTCAGATGACCGGAAGCCGCCACCGGCTCGCTGGTGGCAACAAAAACCAGATGTAGGGATGCACCCGCTTCACCTGCGACCGGAAAATTGCCCCCAGCGGAACTACTGAAACTTCCACTTGCGAAGCTCGCTTGAGAAAAACTCAGATAGTAAATTCCCGGGCGCAGCTCCAACTCTGCATATTGGTTGCCTCCAAAGACCATGGGTGCCGTCATCGACCAGGAAAACCCGTTGGACTCACCGTAAAGCGAACATGTGGTCCAACCCGTAAGGCTGCCCTCACCAGCGGCGGTCATCCGCAGTAGAAGTTTGAGGCTTCTTCGACGTTTGTCGTGGGTAATCAGCCATAGTAGGGGATCTCTAACTTG
>CAYXDZ010000227.1:0-5990 GCA_964463815.1 uncultured Verrucomicrobiota bacterium
GAGCCTTTGCGCAGGGCCACGCGCGTCAGCCCGCCGGGGATGATCGAGATTTTTTCGCCGTAAAGAATGTAGGGTCGCAGGTCGATGTGCCGGCCCTCGAAGTGGTCGTCGAAAAAGCAGGGATGGCGGGACAACGCGAGCGTGGGCTGGGCGATGTAATTGCGCGGGTCGGCCTTGATCAGTTTGCGGAATTTCTCCACCTCGGCCTTCGTCGCGTGCGGGCCGACGAGCATTCCGTAACCGCCCGCCTCGTTGGCCGCCTTGACCACCAGCTCCGGCAGGTGGTCCATGATGTACTTCAGGTCCGTGGATTCGGTGGCCAGATAGGTCGGGACGTTCGGCAGGATTGGGTCCTGGTCGAGGTAGTATTTGATCATGCGTGGCACGAAGTAATACATGACCTTGTCGTCCGCCACGCCGGTGCCGATCGAGTTCGCCAGACTGATGTTGCCCGCGCGGTAGGCGTTGACGATGCCCGGCACGCCGAGCAGGGAGTCCGGGCGGAATACGAGGGGATCGAGGAAGTCGTCATCGATCCGGCGGTACACCACATCGACGGGTTGCAGTCCCCGCGTCGTCCGCATGAAAACGTGGTCGTCCTGCACGATGAGGTCGCGACCTTCCACAATCTCGACGCCCATTTGCCGCGCGAGAAACGAGTGCTCGAAGTAGGCGCTGTTGTGAATGCCCGGCGTGAGCACGGCGACCGTGGGATTCGGTTTGCCGTGGGGGGCGATGTATTTCAACAGGTTCAGCAGTTCCTCGGTATAATGCTCGACCGGCCGCACGCCGTAAGCCTCGAACACGTGCGGAAACACGCGCTTCAAGGTTGAGCGATTCTCCAGCAGGTAGGAGACGCCGCTCGGGCAGCGCGCATTGTCCTCCAGCACGAGGTAGGTGCCGTCGCCGTCGCGCACGAGGTCCGTGCCGCAGACGTGGATGTAAATGTTGCGCGGCACGTTGAAGCCCATGAACTCCTTGCGGAAGTGCTTCGCCGCGTCGATGAAATGCCGGGGAATGACGCCGTCCCGCAGGATGTTCTGCTGATGATAGAGGTCGTGCAGAAACAGGTTCAGCGCGGTGATGCGCTGCACCAGTCCGGCCTCGATGTGCGCCCACTCGGCGGCCGGGATGATGCGCGGCACCAGGTCGAACGGGAAGATGCGTTCGGTGCCCTGGTTGTCGTTGTAAACCGTGAAGGTGATGCCCTGGTTGAGAAAGGAAACGTCCGCCATCTGCCGGCGCTCGTTGAGCTGCTCCGGCGACATCCGGTTCAACCGCTGGACCAGCTTGCGATACGCCGGGCGCACGACGCCGGGTGCGCTGAACACTTCGTCAAAGAAGCCGTCCAGCTCGTAGCCGGCAAACGGGCCGGGCGCGGCGGCGGTGGCGCGTTGCGGCCGGTTGGCTTTGACTGGCTTGGTGGCGGGCATGAGTTACGAGATGCCGAGGCTTTTCGCGCGTTCGATCAGCTCGATCTCGTAACCCTCCGGCGCATCGACGAACGCGAAGCCGCCGCCGCCTTCCTTCATCGTGGGGCCGTCGCTGAACTTGACGCCGAGTTCTTCCAGGTGTTTTCCAAACTCGGCGAGGCTGTCCACCTCGAACGCGAGATGCGTGAGATCGGGCTGCACCTGAACGGGGCCGCTGTCCGGGAAATAGCACAGTTCGATCAACTCCTCGCTCTCGGGCGCCTTAAGGAAGGCCAGCTTCGAGCCGCGGGGTGATTCGTGCCGGCGCACCTCGGCTAGGCCGAGAACGTCCTTGTAAAAGGCGACCGATTTCTCCAGGTCGTTTACACGATAACGGGTGTGATGCAATTTGCGAACGCTCATACCTGGGGAGTTTTTCACGGAAAGGCTACCCGTGGCCAACTCAAACTTTTTCCAACAGCCCATTCGATCCTGCCAACGAACTGCGAGAACGCCGACTTAGGCCGGCTCCTGCCACAGTCGGCGGTTCTCGATCCACTCGGCCATGAGTTGGCGGAAGGCGGCGGCCGCGGGTGAGTCCTGGTCGTTGGACCACACCATGACGAGATCGACCGTACGACGGGGCGTGAGGGGGCGGACCACGAGCGGACGTCCGGTCCCCAGCGCGGCCACGCTGTCTGGAATGATGCCCACGCCCGCGCCGGATTCGACATACGCCAGCACCGTCCCCATCACACTCGGGGTGTGCGCGAGTCGGGGGGCAAAGCGCGCACGGCGGCAGGCTTCGACCACCGCGTCATGCAGGCCTACGCCTTCGCGCCGCGACAGGATGATGAGCGGTTCATTCTGCAGCGCGCGCCACTTGAGCTCGCGATGCTTCGCCAGCGGATGCCCTTCGCCGAGCACCGCCTGCAACGGCTCCCGCCGCAGCAGCATCGAAGAGAGACCAAGCGCGCGGCCGGAAAGCACGGGCCGGGTCAACCCGATGGCGAGGCGGCCGCGGGCGACCATTTCACAGACCCGCTCCGGTGTGCGCTCCTCCAGCGCGATATTCACCCGGGGATGACGGGCGTGAAACTCGGCGAGGATGCGGCCGAGAAACAATTGCGTGGGCGGGCCGATGTAACCGAGCCGCAACTCACCTTCCTCGCCCACCGCCGTGCGTTGCACCCGGCGAATCGTTTCCTCCAGGCGTTCGAGGATCAGGCCGGTCTCCCGCAGCAACACCGCGCCGGCCGGCGTCAGCGAAACCGATCGCCGGTCGCGATCCAGCAGCACCACGCCGAGCCGGGTTTCGAGTTCCTTGACCGTGCGGCTCAACGCCGGCTGGGCGACGTGCAGACGGCGGGCGGCCTGGGAGAAGTTGAGTTCCTCCGCCACCGCTTGAAAGTACCGCAACTGCCGCAGTTCCATGCGGAGCTTTGTAATGCCCATCCGGCATGACTCCCATACAAAAATGGAATTTCCGTTATTGCCAGGGGTCTGCCAAATTCCGGTCAGTCGATGCCACGTTGCATCGGATCAAACCATGTCGATTCGTCCTCCCCGCAAGCACCATCTCTGGGTCTGGTTCCTCTGGCTGGCCGGCTTTTACAGCGTCTGGGCGTGGCTCGTGTTCGGCCAGGACCGCTGGGAGATCGTCAAGGCCCACTGGCCCATCGCCCTGTCCATGACCTTCGGCAGCTACATCGCCGGCTCGACCCCGATGGGCGGCGGCACCGTCGGTTTCCCGATCCTGGTGTTGCTGTTCGAGATGCCCGCCAGCCTGGGGCGCGACTTCAGCTTCGCCGTGCAATCGATCGGCATGACCAGCGCCAGCATCTTCATCCTGGGCCGCCGACAACCATTGGCCTGGTCGATGTTGAAGGGGGCGATGGTGGGATCGCTGATCGGCACGCCGCTGGGGATTTTCTTCATCGCGCCAATGATTCCCGAGCTGTGGATCAAGATCGTGTTCGCCGTGATCTGGTGTAGTTTTGGCGTGTTGCATCTCTATCGCCTGGGTGAAATCGCCTCGCATGACGGCATGACGGAGTTCGACGAACGCTGGGATTTCCGCGTGGGGCTGACGCTGGGCGCGCTCTCTGGAGCGACCATTGCCGCCGTCACGGGGGTCGGCATCGACATGGTGCTCTACGCCGCGCTGGTGCTGCTCTGCCGCGCCGACCTCAAGATCGCCATTCCCACGTCGGTGGTGATCATGGCGTTCACGTCGGTGCTGGGCATCGTGGTGAAGAATCTCTTCACCGGCCTGCAACCGGGTGTTTATGAAAACTGGCTGGCCGCGGCGCCCATTGTGGCCCTCGGGGCTCCGCTCGGCGTGTTCGTGGTCAGTCTGATCGGCCGCAAACCAACCCTGTTTGTGGTGGCGATCCTGTGTGTCGGCCAGTTCGTCTGGACGTGTTTCACCGAGCGCCAGGCGCTGGGTGTATTGGGGTTGGTGATCGCACTGGCGGCGGTCGGCGTCGCGTTGCTCGGTTTTGAAAAACTGCGGGCCTGGGGAGCCGTGCTGGTCGGCGAAGCCAAGGCGAAGGCGCACGCGAAACGTCAGGCTGTCGTGACGCACGGGCGCCCGGCCTGAACCTGAGCGGGGAAGCTCCACCGCAAATTGCGAAGCCAATCGGGCGGAGCGTTGACCCGGTCACCGTGGACACGTCATCATCCACGCATCGCTCAACCCGCATCCAGTTCAGTGCCGGATTCCGGCTCCACAAATTCACTACCCGTCGTGATTATCGGCGGCGGCGCGGCGGGCATGTTCGCCGCCATCACCTGTGCCGAGGCCAATCCCCATCGGCGGGTCATCGTGCTGGAGAAGGGGGCTTCGCTGCTGGCCAAGGTCCGCATTTCCGGCGGCGGAAGATGTAATGTCACGCACGCCTGTTTCGATCCGAAACAACTGGTCAAAAACTATCCGCGCGGCAGCCGCGAACTGCTCGGCCCCTTTCACCGCTGGCAACCGCGCGACACGGTGGCGTGGTTTGAAGCGCGCGGCGTGCCGTTGAAGACCGAGGAAGACGGCCGGATGTTTCCCGTCACCGATTCCTCGCAGTCCATCGTGGATTGCCTGCTGAATTCCGCGAAACGAGCCGGCGTGGAGGTGCGCCTGGGGGTGGGTCTGGTCGCCGCCCGACGGGCGACGCACGAGGAACCGCCGGTCCCGTCTGCTGCGCCGACCGGCGCAGGCTTTGAACTGGATCTGAGCGACGGCAGTTCACTGGCCTGCTCGCGATTGCTGATTGCCGCCGGCGGACTGAAACCGGGTCCGCTCGTGGAAATGATTGAGAGTTTCGGCCACACCATCACGCCGCTGGCACCCTCGCTCTTCACGTTACACGTGCGCGACCCACGCATCGATGGACTCATGGGATTGAGCGTTCCACACGCGGAGGCAGCGATTCCGGAAACCAAGTTCGCGTACCAAGGACCGTTGTTGATCACGCATTGGGGCTTGAGCGGGCCGGCCATCTTGAAGCTCTCCGCCTGGTCCGCCTGCTGGGCGCAGGAGCGTGACTACCGGTTCACCGTGCGCCTCAACTGGACCGGTGCCGGCGAGCCCAGCGTCCGTGAGGCGATCGAATCCGCGCGCAAAAGCTTTGCCGGCCGGCAGGTTCGGAAAGCGTCGCTGCTGGAGCTGCCGACCCGGTTGTGGGAACGGCTCGTGAGTGCGGCTGGAATTCCCGACTTGATGCCGTGGAGTCAGTTGCGGCGCGAGCAGGCCGGCGCACTGGTCACCCAGCTCACCGCCTGCGACCTGCCGGTCACGGGCAAGAGCATGTTCAAGGAGGAGTTTGTCACCAGCGGCGGCGTGGCGTTGAAGGAGATCGACTTCAAGACCATGGGCAGCCGCCTCGTGCCCGGGCTGCACTTTGCCGGTGAAGTCCTCGACATCGACGGCGTGACTGGCGGTTTCAATTTTCAAGCCGCCTGGACCGGCGGCCGGCTGGCGGGCCTGGCGATGGCAGGGTGATACCCCGCGAACCCCCGGAACGATTCCTTGTCGGGGCTGGAGATTGCGCTTTATCCTCGAACCCAACCGTGGACAAGCGACTCCCCTTCAAGCGCTGGCGGGATGCTTCATTCGGGCCGCGCCAGCCACCACGGCTTCCCGCAGTGCCTGCCAGTCTGCTTGTGTGGTTGCCCACCCGGCGCTGAAGCGCAGCATGCGTTCGGACTTCGCCGGGTCACAACCCATCGCGAGCAATACATGCGAAGGTTGCTCCTTGCCGCTCGCGCAGGCCGAACCGGTCGAGACTGCGAAACCCAGTTTGTCGAGTTGCACGACCCAGCGGCGGCGGCAGTCGTTCGTCGGCGGCATCAACGCGGCCACGGTGTTCCACAAACGGGGGGTGCCTTCGCCCAGCACTTCGATTTCGGGCAGGGCGGCGCGCAACTCGGCGATGAATTGATCCCGCCATTTTTCGCGAATCTTGGCTTCCCCAACGGCGAGTTGTCGTTCGCGTTCCGCCCAGGCGGCGGTCATTGCGAGGATGCCCGGTACATTCTCGGTGCCGGCGCGGCGGCCGTCCTCCTGCGGTCCGCCGACGATCAGCGGAC
>CAYXDZ010000228.1:0-5972 GCA_964463815.1 uncultured Verrucomicrobiota bacterium
CCGCGCAACATCAAGGTCTGGAACATCGCCGATCAGACAAAGCTCACTGGCGGCCGGGAATTCGTGAAGATGCCCTTTGCCAGGCGGAAGCTACAGACGCGCGAGGGCGAGATTGAGATTGGCGGCGACGGCGGTTCAGACGGCATCCGTTGCGACGTGGACGGCAACGTCTGGTCCTCCGCCGGTTGGGCGGGCGCGGGGTTTGACGGCGTGCATGTCTTCGCGCCGGACGGCACTCGCATCGGAATGATCCTGCTGCCGGAGATCTGCTCGAACCTGTGTTTCGGCGGGAAGAAGCGCAACCGCCTCTTCATGACCGGCAGCACCTCGCTTTACGCCGTGTACGTCGAGACGCAGGGCGCGCACATCACCTAGGCACCGGCACGTTACCGGCTATTTTGCCGGCAACTGAAACTCATCCGCGTGGTAGCTGGAACGAACCATCGGACCGCTGGCGACGTGCGTGAAGCCCAGTCTCTCGGCGATCACCTTGAGTTCGGAGAACACCTCCGGATGCACGAACTCGGCCACCGGCAGATGCTTCAACGTCGGCTGGAGATATTGCCCCAGCGTGAGGATGTCACAATCGGCCGCGCGCAGATCACGCATCGCTGCGAGCACTTCCTCCCGCGATTCGCCCAGGCCGAGCATGATGCCGGACTTGGTGTAAATCGTATCACCGGCGCGTTCCTTGACCTTGCGGAGAACGGTGAGTGAGCGGTCATACGTGGCCCGCGACCGGACTTCGGGCGTGAGGCGGCGGACGGTCTCGAGGTTATGATTGTAAATGTGCGGCGCGGCTCCGAGCACGCAGTCAATGGCGAAATCCTTGTCGAGGAAGTCGGGCACGAGCACCTCGATGATGATGCCGGGCACCGCCGCACGGACCGCCTCGATCGTCTTGCGGAAGTGTTCCGCGCCGCCGTCGGCCAGGTCGTCCCTGGCCACGGCGGTGATGACGACGTGCTTCAGGCCCATGCGTTGCGTGGCTTCGGCAACGCGTTGCGGTTCGTAAGCTTCGAGCGGGAAAGGCTTTGAAGTATCGACCGCGCAGAAGCCGCAGGCGCGTGTGCAACGGTCGCCAGCGATCATGAACGTCGCCGTGCCCTTGCTCCAGCACTCCCAGTGATTCGGGCACTTCGCGCTCTCGCAGACAGTGTGCAGTCGGAGGTCGTTCAGCAGGTTGCGCGTCTTCGAGAAGGCGCTGGACGTGGGCAGGTCGAGCCGCAGCCAGTCGGGCAGGCGCGGGCGGGGCGGTTTGGGTGTTGGTGCTTCGAGGACAGTCATATTCGGCTTGGTCTTAATCCTAATCTTGCTCCTGATCTTAATCTCATTCCTGCTCCTTCGACCCGCCCGCCACCCGATATTCGGGCGGCGACTCGTGCAGCCGGTCCGGCGAATTGCTCCGGATCAACCCGACGAGCATCGAAACAATCTGCCGCAGCAGCTCCTTCCCCGCCGCGCACTCGGTTTCGGCAATGTCACCCATCGTTAGCGCCACATCCAGACAGGCGGCGCATTCGAGGGCTGAGCCACGCGCGATGTCGAAAAACCGGCAACTATCAGCGGAGGTGAACTTGCCATTGCCCTCCGCGATATTCAGCGGAACTGAAGCCCGGGCACGGTCAAACTGTTTGCCCAGAGCGGACGAAGTCTTGAGTTTTGGCGGCAGAGCCGAGGACCAGGCGATGAACTTCAGGCTCAGTTGATAAACCTGGAGCTTTTCGTGATCGAAGATGGGTGGCATTGGAGGGGCAACGTCAGGGCGAGGATTAAGATTAGGAGCAGGATTAGGATTCAAGAGTTAAATCTGATACCCATTCTGTTTCAGGAAGTGCTCCAGTTGGCCGGTGTCGAAGTCGGCGATGACGTGGCCGTCGATCTCGGCGCTCGGGGCCTTGGACTGGCCGGTGAGTTCGAGCATCTCCAGCCGGGCGGCCCGGTCGTTGGTGACGTCAAGGCGCTCGTAATCCCAGCCGCGGCCGTCGAGCCACTCGATGGCATCGACGCACCATGGACAACCGGGCTTGATGAAGAGGCGGATGGTTTTGGGGGTCATGAATTGGGCTCAGGGGATTTTGCGCCATCGGTTGCAGCCGATTCCCACTTATCAGATTGCGGGAAGAGAGACTTCAGGTGCTCCGAAAAAGCCATCCCTGTGGGGTGGCGGCTGTTAAAGCCCATGAGCGTTTCGCCAAACACGGAAGGGATGGTGAAGTTCTGGCAGTGCAAACAAAGCGAGGTTTTGAGCAGCACCTCGTGGCCCATCATGAATCGAACCACGAATGCTGGATCGTGGCATATGGCGGAATAGTCGGCATGAAACCGCATCGCCGCCCAGTGCTGCATAAACGTCATCGCCGCAGCGCTTTCCAAGACCACCGCCAGGCCGGTGTGAAGCCGGGACTTCTCGCCGTAGATGGTGAGGGTGTGGCTGGCGACGGCATTCGTTTCCGCCAGAACCTCGGAAATCTCAACCCGACTCACGGGGCCAAGTTGACGACCATATTTTGTTGCGGCCACTTCCGATTCACCAACCGCGTAGATCCGCAAATGTTCCATGATTGTTTCGCGCTTCAAAATTCCAAGTCCTGCGACGACTGTTAATGCTATAAAGCTGCTCAACAGAATCGTTCGCAAGCGAACGGGCGCATTGAGAAGCGCACGAATGAAATGCTTTGGTTTCATTGAAGTTTAAGACTCGGTGACCACTGAATCATCACACGACAAAACTATGATTATGCCTCCGTGATGAACGTATCCGAGTGCTCGTACGCCGGCGCGCAGCAGCAAAGCAGGCGGAGCGGTTCGGAGCCGGTGTTCCAGAGCTTGTGCTTCCTGCCGGGCGCGATGGCGATGGCGTCGCCGGCCCGCACTTCGCGTTCCTCGGCGTCGATCCGCATCCGCCCGGTGCCGTGCGTGATGAAGTAAATCTCCTCGGTCTTGACGTGGTAATGCTCCTGCGTCGCGCCGCCGACCGGCAGCCGCGCCTCGGCCAGGCTTTGGTTTTTGATCTGCGTCGAGTTGCGATACGCGAGCAGTTCACGAATCTCCGAGCCGTCCTTGGTGATGAACGGTGGGCAGTCGGCGAGGTTTTTGACGTCCATTGCGGGCGCAGTGTCGGGGAGAAGGCTGCCGTGGGCAAACGTGATTTTTGCCGCCGCCGAGCCGTATCCACTGGCGAGGGTGATCAACCGGGATGGCCTCAATCACGTGCACCGGCGACGAGATACGCCACCAGATCCAGCAACTCGTCCTCGTTGAGAGCGTTGAGCAAACCTGACGGCATGGTCGAGACGGGTTCGGCGCGTTCGCGGCGGATGTCCGCGTTCGGCACCACCGTCGATTGCGTCGGGCGCATCAACTCGGTCGCGATGCGTGTCGTTCGCTCATTGCGCGAGACAATCCGACCCGACAAGGTCCGGCCATCGGCCAGTTCCAGCGTCGTCATCTGATACTGGTCCGAGATCGCCTTGCTGGGGTGGATCGTCGCGTCGAGGATGTCGCGCACCGTGAACCGCTGGCCAAGCGAGGACAGGTCCGGTCCGATGGCACCACCTTCGCCGTTGATCTGGTGACAGAGCGCGCAACCGGCGGCGGCGTACATTGCGCGGCCATTTTCCAAGTTCCGCCCGGCGAGTCCCCGGCCAACGACTTCCAAGGCATCTTCCAGCGTCCAGTCACGGCCTGGTCCCCGGGCGACGGGCAGGCCTTCGGCGAACTGGGGTGGCGCGGCTTCTATGGCCTCGAACTGCTCGCGCTCGTTCTCTGGAATCTGCTTCAGCGCCGCCTCGCGGATGCGGCTCCAGAACTCGCGGTATTGATGGCCGCCGCGGGAGTGGGCCACCGCATCGGCGATCAGGGCGAAGTAACGCTGGCGTTGTTCACCGGTCCAGCCGTCGGCCAGCCAGAGCAGCATCTGCGCGTAGTGCATGCGCTCGATGCGGGGTGCGGATTCGAGCATGTCGCGCACAGCTTCGCCGTATTTTGGATTGCGCACGAAGTAGCCGGAGCCGAGCAGGGGACGGTCGCCGGTGTCCGCCGTCATGCGTGCGAGCAACGGCGCGATCATCGTGGTGTCGCCCAGGAAGCAAACAAGGCGCGACAGCTCGCGATTCACAAACCCGTCCGGGTCGGGGAAGTGCCGGCGAAGTTTTTGCGTCGTGGCGGACCGCGTGCGGGCGACGGCATCCTGGCCTCGCGCGAGGGCAAGTTCATAGGCGCGCAAGGTACGGAGCCGTTGTTCCGTCGAAAGCGCATCCCAGCCAAGGGCGTTCAACTTTTCGATGACCCTTTGCTGGTCCGCCGGGGAACCCTGCCGGGCAAGCGCCAGCAACGCCGTAAGCGAGGCGTCCGTAATGGGCTCCGCCAAAGCCTTTTCCCGCCAACCGGCAACGGGCTGGGCTTCGAGCGCGACCCGGGCCGCGAAACGGATCGCGCGATCCGGGTGCCCGAGCTGCGGCCAGACCTTGTCAATCGTCGTTCGAGCTTCCCGGCCATGCAGCGCTTCCAGCTCACGACGCAGCGCGTGGAGCTCACGTTCTTTCGGAGGCATGTCGGCGACACCGTTGACGGGGGCGGTGTTTTCTTCACCCGCATAATGTACCCGATAAATCGCCGAGCCGAGCCGTCGTCCGCCAACGGCAAAATAGAGCGCGCCGTCTTTGCCGGCCACGATGTCCGTCACCGGCAGACCGCTGCCGCCGACGAATTCCTCGACCTCCGCGCGATAGCTCGCGCCGTCCGGCCGCAGGTGGATTGCGTGGATTGTCGCGAAGGTCCAGTCGCACGCGTAGAATGCCTGCTGATACTTCGCGGGAAACTTCGTGCCGTAACCGAACGCCACGCCGGTCGGCGACGCCGGGCCGATGTTCACCACCGGGGCCACGCTGTCCTCGAGATACTCCGGCCACATCGCGGAGCCGTTGCGCCAGCCGAACTCCCCGCCGCCGACGAGGTGGCAAATGCGGGTCGGGCGATACCACGGCATGCCGAGATCCCATTCACCGTCCGAGTCGAACGTGAAGAGGTCGCCGGCGAGGTTGAACGCGAGATCGTAGCTGTTGCGCAGTCCGCTGGTCACCAGTTCGCGATTGGCACCGTCTGGATCAAACCGCAGCACCCAGCCCTCGACCGAGTGTTTCGCGCTTTCGAAGCCCGGTGGCAGCAGGCGGTCGATGCCTTCCGTGGCCACGGGCCGGCGCGCTGTGACATCCGTCGGCAGCGGTGTGCTGTTGCCACCCATGAGGTAAAGCGATTTTCCGTCCGGTCCAACGACCAGACCGTGCGGTCCGTGTTCGCCACCACCCTTGAGCTCGATGATGAGTTCGCTGTGATCGAACTGGCCGTCGCCGTCGGTGTCGCGCAACCGGTGAAGGCCCGTCGGCGAGGTGTTGTTACCCTCGGCCACCGTGACGTAAAGGCTGTTGAAAGCGTGCAGCATGCCGTGCGACCAGCCCATGCGCGCAGCGGCACCACCGAGCTTCTCGACCTTCGTCTCCGCGCCGGCCTCGCCGATCGCGGGCGGCGTGATGCGGTAGATGCCGGCCTCGTGTTGCGATGCGGCGAGCAACCGTCCCTGTGGATCGACCGTTAGCGCGGTGAACGAGCCGTATTCGGTCGGCACCGTGAGAATTCGCTCCGCGACGAAGCCGGGCAGGGTCTGGAGAGTGGCCGACTCGGCGGGATTCAACGGGTGGCCCGGCTTGTACCAATACGGCCGGTCGGCATAGACCGTCTCATCCGCTGTCGCGACGACGGGCGGGACGATGATGCGGGCCGGTTCGGCGGCGGGGAGGGGCGGTCCACCAGCAACCGCGGCCAGCAGCATCGAAATCGCGAACAGGCAGGGCGAAGCATTCATAGCGATGGGTGGATTATGAACGAATCGCCGCCCGAGGCAACCCACGTTGCCGATACGGGTGCGATCAGAAGTGGCGGTCAGGAAAGTTGTGGAGGTGAGTCATTTTGGC
>CAYXDZ010000229.1:0-4499 GCA_964463815.1 uncultured Verrucomicrobiota bacterium
CCGGATGCTCGCCGCCTTCGCGGTCTGCAGCCACGCGGTCAATGGCGCTCACTTAATCTCCACGGTGGCCACCACGGCCCGGTGGTCGGACGGGTAGGGATTTACCACGATTTCCGCGAACTCCTGCGCCTCGCCGACCACTTCACAGTCTTTCACGCTCACCGCCTTCCCGGCGACGAACACGAAGTCGATCCGGTCATGCCGGTCCTTGGGATCATCGGGGCGCGTGAGGGGCGTCCAGGTCCAGCCGGGACGGGTGACTTCATCGGGATGCACCGTGCGGAAGGCATCGCGCAAACCGGCGTTCACCACCGCGAGCGTACTGGGATAAGCCACCGGCAGCGGGCACTTGCCGGCCCCGGCGGCACGCACCGTCCAGTCCTGATGGGAAGGTTCGTTGAAGTCGCCGGTCAGGAAGACCGGTTTGCCACTGGCCAGCGCCTCCCCCATGTCCGCCAACAGACGAGTAACCTCACCGCCGCGCGCCTGACGGGCTTCCTTCACCGCTTCGTCGGCAGTCTTGATGAACGCCGCGTTCGCGTACGGGATGTTCAGCAATTGATACGGCTGATACGGGGCGTGATTGAAATGGACGTTGAAGAAGTGGACGTCGCGACCATCCGCCAACCGGATGACGACGCCATGCCGGCCGGGGGTGTTGGTCACGATGGGAAACCGGCTGAGAACGCCCGGACTGCCGCCCTGGTTGTAGTAGTGCCAGCCGAGCAGCTTCGCCAGTTCGATGCCCGCGTCGTTTCGGCGGCCGTCGCGCTCGGAACCCAGGGTTTCCTGCAGTCCCACGATGTCCGCCTTCGCCGCGCGAATCACTTCCGCAGTCTGCGACAACGGCTGCTTCCCGGATTCGCCGCCGACCCAGATGTTGAAGGTCATCACGCGCAGTTCGGCGGCGGCGGTATTAGATGAGCCCAGCAAGCTGACCAAGATAATGGAGCTGACGCGTGCGATGTTGAAAGCAATGGTCCGCCAATTGTACTGCCTGTTGTTCCTTGAAGGTGGGTAATTCATGATTGGGATTATTCCAAAGATGTGGTATTGAGGCGTAATGCGCGCACTTCATCGTCACGTGTTATCTCGAAGAGAAGTGTGTCTAGGGTTGCAATCATGTGACGGATTTGGGCGTCACTCCACTCGCTCGCCGGCCGGCCGCCGATCTTGGTTATCCGATCGCCCGATCGTATGCCTGCCTGTGCCGCACCGCTTCCCGAGGCTACTCTGGTGATCCGGTAGGCAGTCGAATCCCATATCACATCCAGACCCAGGTCTTTGATTGGCGGCGGGCGGGACACAGTACGGTCGCCATGCGGCTGAAACCAGGCCCGCTGGCGGTTCTGGTTGAGGCCAATGACGAAATGTTGCAGCACTTCCGCGCCTAAGATTCCCCCGCTCGAATCAGTGATGAACGCAATGGGTTCCTCGAACTGCACACCGCCCAGGAAAACGCTTTCGCTCAACCGGGCGGCTCGCGCTTCTTCAATCCGGTTGATGCTGAACTGAGTGCCGACGCCCACCGGCGGCGCGACAAGTTGATCTTTGAGTTTGATGGCCGGAAGACTGAAGCCGCTGCTTGCTCCGGTGTCGATCATCACAGGCAATTGCGCGCTCCCCACGTTCAATGATACTTCGGGTGTCAGTCTCGGGAAACGACAGGGCACTGTCAGGCTCCCCTCCGGGGCCAAGGACTCGACTGGGGCAACTTTGACCGTGCCGTGTGCATAGTCGACGATCAGCTCGCAGTTGCGAAACAACTCCATGCCGACAATGCCGTCAACTTTCCGCTCCGTTACCATATTGGCAAACTGCATGTCGGCTATCACGGCAGATGCCCTGGCCATGTGAAACTGTCCGAGTTGGAGATTCGAGATTCTCACCAGCTCAAGTCTCGTGCGGTCACCCAATGAAGTATTGACGGAGACTTTGCGAACCTCGTCGAGTGCTCTGGACTCCTTCAATCGCCCAGCCGTTTCCGGGGACAGGACTGTCAGGCTGGCACCCGTGTCGAGCAACATTTGAAACGGCCCCAAGCCCTTGATGGTGGTTTCGATGAAGAAAAATTTCCCTTCGAGCCGGCTGGGAAGATGCATCACTTGATCCGGCTTGGGTGCTTCGGGCGCAAACCGATGCACACATGAACTCAAGCTCAACAGGCCGGCCAGCAAGCCTGCGATGGGGATGGGTGACGCTTGATGGAACATCCGTAAATCGAAACACGTGGGGAACGATGCAAGCAAGCCTGCGCGCGCCGTCAGCTTAAGCCGTCAGCGTCGGCTTGCCGGCGTGCTTGAATTTCCCTAGCCTCCGCGCATGAACTCCACCGCGCGTTTCGCCTTCGCTCTGTCGGCTGCCCTCGGACTCACCGAAACGGTCGCTGCCGCGGATGCGCCGCAATTGTCCGTCCTTCGCTCCGCCCTGCTGTTCCACGCCTCCTTCGACGGCCACCTGGACGCCGACTTCGCGGTGGGCGATCCCAAGCTGTATCACGCGCCTATGGGCAACCGTGCGCAGGCGCAGCCCGGCTTGCCGGCTGATGGGTTGGTCGTGCTCGCTCCGGGCGCGGGTCGGCATGGCGATGCGTTGCATTTCACCAAGAAGATTCGCCCGACGATCTTTTTTCATGGCGAGAAGAACCTTGGTTACAACACCAACGGCTGGAGCGGTGCCGTGTCGCTCTGGTTGCGGCTCGATCCGGACCAGGACCTCGAACCCGGTTACTGCGATCCGCTGCAATTCGTCGCGCAGGGCTGGGAGGAGGGCAACATGTTCATCGAGTTCAGCAAGGATCACACGCCGCGCCATTTTCGTTACGCGATCCTGCCGGTGAAGCGGACCTGGAATCCCACGAACCGCGGCTGGGAGGACATCCCGGACCAGGAGCGTCCGATGGTGCCGGTGTATCAGCCGCCGTTCAAACGCGAGCGCTGGACGCACATCGTCTTCTGTTTCGGCAACATCAACTCCGGCGAGAAGAACGGCTGGGGGCGGTTGTATCTCGACGGCGTGGATCAGGGCGCGTTCGAGAACTGGGCGATGACCTTCAACTGGGAGGTCGCGAAGAGCGCGCTCACGCTGGGCCTGAGCTACACCGGTTGGATCGACGACGTGGCGGTGTTCAACCGGCCGCTCTCGGCGGACGAGGTGCGGGCGGTCCACGGACTTCAGAACGGCCTCAAGAGCCTGGCAATAATACGGTGATTCAGTCGGTCATCCCATTCAACTGCAGATAGGGAACTGCCCGCAATACAGATGCTCTACAAATGCGGGACGCAAATGGAAAATAAATGTAAAAGGGCTGGCTCTAACCGAATCCGCTCGAAACATGGGATGGAACTGGCGGCAACGGTTGTTGGGTGCGTTAAAGAAGGAGATACCGTATGGCCTGGGCACTTGTCTTCTTCGATCTCCCCGCAGGCACGCCCGAAGCGCACAAAGTCACCACCAACCTCCGCAAGGATCTGTTCAAGAACGGCCACATGATGATCCAGTTCAGCATGTATGGCCCGGCCCAGCAGCCGCGCCAACCATGTGGAAACCTAGCTGCGTCGGCTCAAACCAAAGTTCCCCGCCCAGGGCTAAGTGCGCAGACTAATTGTCTCCGGCGCGCGATGGGGCCGGATGTTGCTGATGCGCAGCCAGCAGAGGGTAGACAGTGAACTGCGGCCCGTGCAGATGAAGTTTTTCTAAAATAGAGGGCGCGAACTTTCGTTCGCGCCCTCCAGACCTAGCACCCTGCGGGTGCAGGCTGTTAGCTGCCAGTCCGCTTGGTGCCACAGGTTGGTCAGCATACTTGAGATGGTGCCCCCCGGTCCAAGGCGCCCTGAATCCCGGCAAACTCTGTACTTCAACCCGCTTGCCAGCATCAGTCCCGTTTGGGCCGCCTGGACCGGGGGCAATTCAATTCCTCCACGTTACCGTGCCGGGCGGTTGCGGTACTTCTCATGGAGCCGGGTGTGGCGGCTTTCGAGACTGACTTCCTCCCCCGCAATCCACATTCGCTTCACGTTCGCGCGGATGTCGAGGATGTCGCCGTCCACCGCGATCAAGGTGGCGTCCTTGCCGGCTTCAATCGAGCCCAACCGGTCCGCGAGGCCCAGCGCTTCCGCCGGCCCGAGCGTGACGGAACGAAGCGCGGCGGCGGGCGGCAGACCGTAAGCCAGCGCCTGCGCGGCTTCGTAGGGGAGATTGCGCGCCATGCTTTCCGAAAAGCGCGGTCCCAGACCGAGGGCGAGCTTCACGCCCGCCGCCGCCAGCACCGCCGGGGCGCGGAAATGAATGTCGTAGCCTGCCACCGGATCGCGCGGCAGGACGTGGACGGCCTTGTAAACCACCGGCACGCCGGCGGCGGCCAGTTCGTCCGCCATCCGCCAGGCGTCCCGCGCGCCGATGAGAACCGCCTGAAGCCGGCGTTCCTGGAGCCACGCAAGCGCGGCCTTGAGCTGCCGCAACTCGTCCGCGTGAATGAAGACGCGCGCCTCACCACGCAC
>CAYXDZ010000229.1:4599-5959 GCA_964463815.1 uncultured Verrucomicrobiota bacterium
GAGAGGTCGATTGCCCGGTCCGCACCGGCTGGCACCGATGATGACACGGAAACGATCTTCCCCTCGCGTACCAGCACGTGGCCGGGTTGCAGGGCTTCACCGCTGACGGTGTGAACGGTGGCACCCGAAAGGAGCAGCGAATCGGCAAAGGCGACCGGAGCGAAGAGCAGCGAGCATAAGCACGCGCACACCAAGGGTGCCGCGCCGACCACTGCCGGGCAACCGAATCGTTGCCCTTCCGGCTGCGGCGTGCCGCGCCCCGGACATAGGTTTTGGAGGGATTTCATGGTTTCAAATTGAGCGCGTCATGCGCCTCGCAGCAGGAGTATTGAAATTGCCGGGAATTTTCGAGGGCCTGGCGGAAGAACAACGCCCGCGCGGCCTCCGATTTTTTCGCTTCGCCCGCCGGCTCGTCTTTCTTGGTGTCCGAAGTCTTTCTTGCCTTGGCCAGGAGGGCCTCGCGTTCGGCGCGCAGCCGGCTGACCCGTTCGGGTTCCAGCGCGCGGTCGAAGTATTTTTGACCGTCGATCCAGGTCTGGAGACAAACTGTTTCCGGCGCGAATGGATGCCCCGACCAGACCACGACGTCCGCGTCCTTGCCGACTTCGAGCGAGCCGGTGCGGTGCCCGATGCCGAGCTGCTTCGCCGGGTTGATGGTCACGAAGTTGAGCGCGTCCGCCTCGGGGACGCCGCCGTACTTCACGGCCTTCGCCGCCTCGCGGTTCAGGCGCCGGGCGTGGTCGGAGGAATCCGAGTTGAAGGACACCAGCACGCCGCGGTCGTGCATGATCGCGCCCGCGTAAGGAATGGCGTCGATCACCTCTTACTTGAAACCCCACCAGTCGGCGAAGGCCGAGGCCCCGGCACCGTGCGCGGCAATCTCGTCCGCCACCTTGTAGCCCTCGAGAATGTGCTGCAACGTTCCGACTTTCACCCCGAAGGACTCCATCACGCGGAGGAACGCCACGATCTCGTCCTGCCGGTAGCTGTGGCAGTGGATCAACCGCTTCCCCTCGATGATCTCGCCGAGTGTTTCAAGTTCCAGGTCGCGGCGCGGCTGCGATCCCTGACCGGCCGCGAACCGTTGCCAGGCCGCCCGGTATTGCTGCGCGGCGGTGAAGCGGTTGGCCATGAACACCGGCACGCCCATGCGCGTTTGCGGGAAGCGCGAGCGACGATTTTCGCCCCAGTTCGACTGCTTCACATTCTCGCCCAGCGCGAACTTGATGCCCGGCGGCGCGTCGGCGATTTTCATCTCCTCCGGGCCCACGCCCCAGCGGAGTTTCACGACCGCGTTCTGACCGCCGATGGGATTGGCCGAACCGTGCAAGAGGCTGGCGGCGGTGAGGCCGCCGGCGAG
>CAYXDZ010000230.1:0-5954 GCA_964463815.1 uncultured Verrucomicrobiota bacterium
TTCGCGATTGCCGACGGCATCCAACCTGGCAACAACGACCGCAAGTACGTCCTGCGCCGCATCCTGCGCCGCGCCGTGCGATACGGTCGCACACTCGGATTCCACGAACCATTCTTCTACAAGCTGGTGGATGTGCTCGCCGACACGATGGACGAGGTGTTCCCCGAAATCCGCGCGAAGAAGAAGCATGTCCAGGACGTCATCCGCATCGAGGAAGAGGCGTTTAACAAGACGCTGGATAAAGGCTTGGCTGTTTTTCAGAACTTCCTGGAGTTCGCTGGAGATATTAAGGGATACGCGAATAGCCTAATTCCGCGTGTGAAAGAGATTCAGGCCGATCTGGAGATAATCAACGAGAGTAATGTCAAAGCGTTCTCTGAGAAGTTTCTGCACTTTGGCAAAGACGTGGGAGACAAATGCAAGTCTTACGATACGCACCTCATGCTCGAAGGAGCAGGAAACCATCTCTTAATGGTTCTGGCCGGTTTTATAGCCAACTACCCGGGGGAGATTAAGGCATGGCAAGTTGAATGGAAACGTGATGAAAAGCTGCTGGCTGGCATTCAGAAAGATATACGAAATGCGTTAGCCGATCTAGACAGGTTAGCGGCGACCAAGCTTGAGGTGCCCGCAGGCTTTGCCTTCAAACTTTACGACACCTACGGCTTCCCGCTCGACCTCACCGAACTCATGGCGCGCGAACGCGGGCTGACCGTGGACAAGGAAGGTTTCGAGAAGTTGATGGAAGAACAGCGCGCCCGCGCCCGCGCCGCGCAGAAGAAGGAAGTCATCTCGCTTTCCGAAATTCAGACCACCACGCCCACCAAGTTCGTCGGCTTTGAGAACCTCACCACTCAGTCCAAGGTTGTGGAAGTCGTGTCGCTCAAGGACAGGACCGCCGTCATCCTCGACACCAGCGCGTGCTACGCCGAGATGGGCGGCCAGGTCGGCGACACCGGCGAACTGACCGGCAACGGCCAACTCTGGCGCGTGACCAACACCCAGAAGTCCGGCGACACCTTCCTGCATTTTCTCGCGGACGGGCGGACCGATGCTCCACGCTCCGAAAGCGCGCCGGAGCGCGGAGCATTGCTCCGCGAGTCGGACATCCCGGCGGTTGGCTCTACGGTGACGCTTGCCGTGGACAAGTCCCGCCGCGACGCCATCCAACGCCATCACACCGTCACGCATCTGTTGCACTGGGCCTTGCACGAAGTTGTGAGCAAGGAGGCTTCGCAGAAAGGTTCCTTCGTCGGGCCCGACAAGCTGACCTTTGACTTCAACAGCGCCGCGCTCACGCCCGCGCAGGTCGCGGACATCGAGCACCTGGTCAACGAACGCATCCTGGAAAACGCCGGTGTCTCGTGGATCGAGGTGCCCTACGCGGACGTGAAATCGCGCAAGGACGTGATGCAATTCTTCGGCGACAAGTACGGCGACACCGTCCGCGTCGTCCAGATCGGCGGCCACGCGCAGAAGCTGGACGGTTATTCGATGGAGCTTTGCGGCGGCACGCACACCCGGGCGACCGGCGAGATCGGCTTGTTCCGCATCGTCGGCGAAAGCGCGATTGCCGCCGGCGTCCGCCGCATCGAAGCCGTCGCCGGGCTCACCGCCTACGATGTGATGCGGCTCGACCGCGAGTTGATCAAGACCGTCGCCGGCAAGGTGAACTCGCCGATCCACGAACTGGAGAAGAAGATCGAGTCGCTGCTCGCGCAGCAGAAGGCGCTGGAGAAGGAAGTGCAGATCGCGCTGCAGCGCAACGCCTCGAACGCCGCGAGCGAACTGCTCGGCTCGGCGCAGACCGTAAACGGCATTCCGCTCATCACACACAACCTCGGCAGCGCGAACGGCGATTTCCTCCAGGCCATCGCGGACGCGTTGAAGGGCCGTTTCAAAGGTGTGGTCGTGCTGGGTGGCGGCTCGGAGAATGCCGCCGCGCTGGTCGCCACCGTTTCGCCGGAGTTCACCGCGAAGGTGCAGGCCGGCAAGCTCATCCAGGCCATCGCGCCCATCATCGGCGGCAAAGGCGGCGGCAAGCCCGACAACGCCCGCGGCGGCGGCAAGGAAGTGAGCAAACTGGACGAGGCGCTGACGAAGGTGAGGGATTTGCTCGGCCAGACAAAGTGAGGCCGCCAACATTCCCGCCAACGAAGGCGGATTCAGAGTCTCGTCACCTCGACTCGCACCTGCTGCAAAGGGCGCTCAGGGCGACAGCTTTACGGTGAAGCCGGTCACGGGCTTGCCTTCCCGGTCGGTGAACCGCAGACAGGCCTGCCAGTTGTTGATCTCGTTGATCACCTTGAACACGATGGTGTTCACCCCCTGCTTCAAGGTCACGTTTTCCACCTTGCCGCTGTCCTTGGCCAGCGTGCTGGCCTGTTCATAACGGAAGACCTCCCGGCCGTTGAGGTAAACGCGGGCCTGATCGTTGTGGCCGACAAGCAGGTTGAGCTCGGTCAGCTCGCGGTCGCAAACGACGTAGGCGACGAGGTAGCCGGCGGTCCAGTCATGCTGTTCGCCGAGCACCGCGTTGAAGTCGAAGACGGCGTCCTTCGCCCGCACACTCGTCCAGGCAAGTTCCCTCCGCTGGACGCGCAACGTGTCGCCCGCCTTGGGCTGGAGCGCGGCTTCCTTCGTGATCTGGTTCTGGTCGAGGCTTTCGTGGCCGGGGGTGTCCTCCTCAAGATAGATGGGGGCGAACATGAGCCAGTTGCGCAGGTAACCCTCGGCATCGGGCCGGCCGTCCACGGCAGGTTCGGCCCCCGTCGCCAGAGACGCGAGGGCCATGGCAGACCAGATGGAAAGGAACGCTGTCTTCATGCTTTGGCTGGATTGAACGGATGGATTCATGCCTTCCTGCGGCCACCCAGGCAAGGCGGATTTGGCCAAAATTCGCGCGTCAGCAAAATGCTACTCCTTTAACATTGGAGACTGTCACCCCGTCGCCTACACTATCGCGCAGATGAGCGCAGCCGCACTCTATCAACGCCTCGGCGGTCATGCCGGTATCCACAAACTGATCGAGCCGTTCTACATCGACGTCCGACAGCATGCCGTGCTCGGCCCGATCTTCAACCGCCAGATTCAGGACTGGCCCGCCCACCTCGACAAGATCACCGACTTCTGGGCGTTGCAGACCGGCGGGGAATCCCGCTATCGCGGCGGCTTCGGCGCGGCGCATCTCGGACTCGGCTTGCAGCCCGGGCACTTCCAGCACTGGCTGGGCTTGTGGGAGTTCAACAACCGCCGCCACCTGCCGGCACCGGAAGCCGCCGAGATGATCGCACTGGCACACGAACTGGCCCGGCGGCTCTTCGCCATCACCCAGGGCCGGAGCAGTCTGCGGATTGCGGGAGGCGGTTCGGCTCCAACGGGTTGAAGCCGCGCTGGTCGAGATGGGCGACTACTGCCAGGGTTTCCGCATAACCGGCGGCGAAGCCTTCACAGCAATCTCCGGCAGCGGCGACGATTTCGCACAAGTCGTCGCGCTGTGTGAACAGTTGGGCGGCTACTGCCTCATCGGTGGCCTCGCGATCAATGCCTACGTGGAGCCGGTTTATACGATGGACGCGGACTTCGTGCTGACGGCAGCGCAATTGCCCCACGCCGAAGCCGCACTGGGAGCCGCCGGCTTCATGCTGGAGGACTTTCCGCACGCACTGAATGCCCTGCGGCCGGGCAGCCGGTTGCGCATTCAATTCACCAAGGACTTACGTTACTCGCCGTTTCCGTCACGCGCAGAACGACGCGACGTTCGGGGCCGTAACCCGCGCGTCACGACCCTGGCCGACCTCGTGCAAGGAAACGTCTGGGCCTGGAGCGATCCCAACCGGCGGTTGAGCGAACGCAAGAAGGACGAACTCGACCTGATCCGCATCGCCGAAAAATTTCCCGCGTTCATCCCACAACGGGCGTGATTGAAGGTGGGTGAAGGAAAGGAGAGAATGCTGACCAACCAAATGTAGCGCGTTCCCTCAGTCCTCCGGTTTCCTCTGCCGCAAACCACCCCGCGCAGGCACTTGCCGTTCCCTGAGTCTGTTGGAAACTGCCGGCCGGAAGCGATTGGTTCAATCCCAAACTCCCTTCCGGCCGGGCATTGCCGGTTCAACCAATCTGCAGCCAGACCGTTTTCAGATAGCCGTGTTCGTCGCGGCTGGTGGGGAAGTCCGGCGGTTGTGGGGCGAAGAATTCTTTTTCGATGCTGCGGCCGACCGTCTTCACGGCCGTGCGCAAAGTTTCGAGAAACGGCTCGGGTCGTAGGGTGGCGCAGTTGGTCGAGCAGAACAGCAGGCCGCCGGGTTTCAACAGCGGCAAGGCCAGGGCAACGAGCGCGCCGTAGTCCTTGTCCGCCTTGAACACTCCGCTTGCCTTCGACTGCGAAAAAGTCGGCGGATCGAGCAGGACGACATCAAAGGTGCGGTCCTTCTTCGCCAGGCGTTTCATCCAATCGAAGCAGTCGCCGTAGATGAAATCGTGCGCGTCGGGATCGACGCCGTTGAGGCGGAAATTGTCGCGGCCCCAGTCGAGATACTTGCGCGAGAGATCGAGGCTGGTGACGGTCGCGCCCGCCAGCGCGCCGCAAACGGAGAAGCCGCAGGTGTAGGCAAAGGTGTTGAGGACAGCCCGATCAACCAGCGGAAGGGCGGGAATCCTGCCGCCCGGAAGATCGGCTTGAAAGTCGGGGCGGCAAGAGTGCCGCCCGTCCGAAAAATCGCGGGCACCCGCCCCTCCATTTTCAATGGATGGGAGGTTCCCCGGTGACGGGTTGCAAACCTGTCCTATGCTGAAGTCGCGAGCGATGTGACCGGTCAGCAGGCGGCGGCGGTTGTCTTTCTGATCCAGGAACAGGCCGGTGGAATAGCCCTCGCCGAAACTCATCCAGAAGCGGACGCCGTTCTCGATGACCTCGAACCGATCGGCGGCCGGCTCGCCAAAGAGCAGTGTGGGTGAAGCTTGTTCCTTGGTGGCCTTGCGCACGAGGCGGTCGAGCTGCTTGTGATACCCGCCTTTGAGCGCAAGTTGCTGGCACCAATCGGTCAGCAAGAAGCGCTGCTCAGGGGTGGCCGGCTGTTCGGATTGCGAGAGCAGCCAGTCGCCGAGGCGGTCCACATACCAGCCGGGATGATCGTCGGAGGCACCGTGGCTGAGCCGCCAGGCGTTGGTCGAGGTAGGACAGGCTTGCAGCCGGTCTCTGGGGGGGGCCGCTAGATCGAGTGGCGATGCATCGGCTGGCGGGCTCGGCGAGGTTTGCGAGTTCGCGCTGTCCTTGCCGGGGACAGGTTGGATACGCAGTCCTACTTTGTCCGGCCAGAGGGTTTGGCGCAGGAGCAAGTGTGGATCGGCTCCGAAATCCACCGGGGCTTCAAAGCGCAAAGACTCGCGCGTGACCGGGTGCGCAAATTCCAGAGTATGCGCGTGCAGGCAGAGCCGGCTGAACGGCGTGCCGCCATAGGTTGCGTCGCCGAGAATCGGGAATCCGGCGTCGCGGGCGTGCAGGCGAATCTGATGCGTGCGGCCGGTGAAAGGCATGGCTTCGATCAACCAATGAGCACCTTCGCGTCGTACGAGTTGGAACTCGGTGTCGGCGTCACGGCCTTCCGCGTGGGCGTCGATGGTGCGGAAGTCATTTCCGCCGGCCTTGTAAATCTGCGACTTCATCCGGCGCGGCAACTGGCCGGGATCGCGGTCCGTCAGGAGCTGATACGTCTTGCGGACTTCGCGGAGTTCGAAGCGGCGTGCGAGCCACTGGTTGGCCTCGCGGGTTTTCGCGAACAGCAGGACGCCCGAGGTTTCCTTGTCGAGCCGTTGGTGCGTGGCCAGCGTGGCCCAGCGGGGTTCGCGGTGCCGGAGCCAGTCGTAAATGCCCGCGCTGCCGTCAATGTTGACCGCGTGAGTGTTGATGCCGGGCGGCTTGTTGATGACGAGCAGATGCTCGTCCTCGTGGAGGA
>CAYXDZ010000231.1:0-5917 GCA_964463815.1 uncultured Verrucomicrobiota bacterium
GACTGGTCGGACTGCACCGCGAACGAATCATCGAGATGCAGCCGGGCAATCAAGCCCGCGTCATCCGGCCTGGCCGGCGGAGCGTCGAGGGTCTCGCGTTCCCATTTCTCCTGCGTTTCGCCGAGCTCGTTGATGCGATCCTGCAAGGTCTTCTCGGCATCGCGCAGTGTGAAATCCGCCTCCACGAATTGCATCGCCTGCTCAATGGTCGGCACGGGCAGGCGCGGCGGCGGGTTGTCCGTGCGGATGCGGTCGAGCCCCTTTTCCGGCACGTTGTGGAAGAACGCATAGAGCTGGTAATACTCCGTCATCTTCAGCGGATCGAATTTGTGGTCGTGGCATTCGGCGCAGGCGACGGTCATGCCGAGCCAGACGTTGCCCAGGGTGTTCACGCGGTCGGCGACATACTTGTTCAAGTACTCGTCCGGGTCGGCGCCACCCTCGTCGTTGGTCATGTTGTTGCGGACGAACCCGGTGGCAATGCGCTGATCGCGCGTAGCGTTGGGCAGCAGGTCACCGGCGAGTTGCTCGACCGTGAAGACGTCGTAAGGCTTGTTCTCGTTGAACGCCTTGATCACCCAGTCGCGCCAGAGCCACATGAAGCGCACCCCGTCAAAATGATAGCCGCTGGTGTCGGCGTAACGGGCGAGATCAAGCCAATTCAGCGTCATGCGCTCGCCGTAATGAGCGGACGCCAGCAACCGCTCGACCACCTTCTGATACGCATCGGAAGACGTATCGGCGACAAAGGCATCGACTTCCTCCGGCGATGGAGGCAGGCCCGTGAGATCGAACGTCAACCGCCGCAGCAGCGTCGGCTTGTCCGCCTCCGGCGCGGGCTCCAGGCCGGCGCGCTCGATCCGTTGGAGGATGAACCGGTCGAGTTCGTTCGCCGGCCAGTCCGGGCGCTTCACGACCGGCGGCTCCGCCTTCTCCGGCGGAATGAACGACCAGTGATTCTTCCATTCCGCGCCTTCTTTCACCCAGCGGACGAGCAGGTCGATCTGCTCGCGTGTGAGTGGCTTGCCGTCCTTGGGCGGCGGCATGAGGTCATCGGGATCGGTGGTCAGAATGCGCGCCACCAGCGCGCTGGCGTCCGGCTTGCCCGGCACGATGGCGTGATCGCCGGATTTCAACTCGCTCAGCGCGGACTCCTGCTGATCCAGGCGCAAGCCGGCCTTGCGATGGTTGTCGTCCGGCCCGTGGCAGGCATAACAGTGGTCGGAAAGAATCGGCCGGATGTCGCGATTGAAGTCGATGGCGGGAGCGGCGGCGACCGGGGCGGCGGTTCCCAACGCGCACAGCCCGGCGAGCAACCAGACAGCGGACAACTTGATTGGAAATGATGACGGCGGCTTCACGGCAATGCAGATGGACGGGAGAAGTGTGCCGTCTGTTCACCCGGCCGTCACGCGCGAAACCGGCGCACACAAGAATTGCCTTCCCGCGCCAGATGTCTCAACCTCCCGCCATGAATTCCAACGCACCCATTCCGCCGACGGCTTTTAACATCAACCGCCGCCGTTTCCTCCAGACCAGCGCCGCCGCCACCGCGCTGGCCGCGCTGCCCTCGCTCGGCGCGGATGCCCTGGAATTGACCAATGGCAAAACCCGCCGTGTCGGCCTCATCGGGGCCGGCTGGTACGGACCGAGCGACCTGTGGCGACTCGCCCAGGTGGCACCCATTGAGATCGTCGCCCTCTGTGATCCCGACCAGAACATGCTCGCCAGCGCGGTAAAGATCGCCAGCGAGCGGCAGAAGTCGAAGAAGCTTCCGCCCACCTACATTGATTACCGCGAGATGCTCAAACAGCATCAATTCGACATCGTGCTGATCGGTTCGCCGGATCACTGGCACGCGCTGCAGGCGATTGACGCCATCAAGGCGGGCGCGGACGTGTATTTGCAGAAGCCCATCAGCGTCGATGTGCGCGAGGGCGAGGCCATCCTTGATGCCGCGCGGAAGCATAAACGCGTGGTCCAGATCGGCACCCAGCGCAAGAGCACGCCGCACTTGATCGACGCCAAGCAGCAGATCATCGACGCAGGGCTGCTTGGCAAGATCGGTCACGTCGATATGTGCTGCTACTTCCACATGCGCGCGAACGGCAATCCGCCCGTGGAGCCCGTGCCCAGCTTTCTTGATTACGAAATGTGGACCGGCCCCGCGCCGCTGCGTCCCTACGACGGCCTGCCCCACCGTCGCTGGTGGCGCACCTTCACCGAGTACGGCAACGGCATTGTCGGCGACATGTGCGTTCACATGCTCGACACCGCGCGCTGGATGCTGGGCCTCGGCTGGCCGAAACGCATTACGTCCGCCGGCGGCATTTTTGTGCAGAAGGAGGGCAAGTCAAACATCAGCGACACGCAAAGCGCGGTGTTTGAATATGAGCACTTCAACTGCAACTGGCAGCATCGCACCTGGGGCACCGCGCCCGATCCCGATTATCCGTGGGCGGTCTTCATCTACGGTGAAAAAGGCGTGCTCAAGGCCAGCACCATGCGGGCGGACTTCATCCCGCATGACCGCAACGCGAAATCGATCCGCTTCGATTGCCTCTTCGAGCGCGAGAAATATCCTGAAGATGTCACCGAGAAGGATATTGAACTGAACGCCGCGCCGGCCACCCGCCGGCATATGCTCGACTTCCTGGCGGCCATCGAGAAACGCAGCCGCCCGGTCGCCGACGTCGAGGACGGCCACATCTCGACCGCGAGCTGCATCCTGGCCAACATTTCCATGGAGCTCGGCCGGCCGATGAACTACGACCCGACGAACCGCCGCGTGACCGGCGACCGGGAAGCCACGCGCAAGCTGGCGCGGGCTTACCGCAAGCCGTGGAAGCATCCGGGGGCCTGACCTCCCCAATCAGATTCCAGCCCCACCCAGGCCGGGCAGACACGGCCTGGGTTTTTTCCGCCCAAAGTCCAGGATTTGCATTGGCTTTGGGCATTCCCCCGGCTATCAGGAGCGCATGAAATTCATTATTGCCACCCTGGCCCTTGCCTGCATGACCACCCTGCTGACCGTAAGCCCAAGCAACGCCGCCGAGGACACCCGACTGTTCGAGATGCGGATTTACTACGCCCATCCCGGCAAACTCGACGCCCTGAACGCCCGGTTCCGGGATCACACCTGCAAGCTTTTTGCCAAGCACGGCATGGAAAACATCGGCTACTGGGTGCCGTTGGAGAATCCCGAGGAGAAATTGATCTACGTGCTCGCGTTCCCCAATCGCGAAGCCCGCGACGCTTCGTTCAAGGCGTTCGGTGCGGATCCCGAGTGGCAGGCCGCCGCCAAGAAGTCCGAGGAGAACGGCCGCCTGGTGAAGAAGATCGAAAGCCTGTTTATGACAGCCACCGACTACTCGCCCGCCATCCAGGCGATGGTCGCCAGCCCGGAGCGGACCTTTGAACTGCGCACGTACACCACCACCGACGGCAATCTCGGCCGGCTCGACGCCCGCTTCCGCGATCACACGATGAAGCTCTTCAGCAAGCACGGCATGGAGCACCTCGCCTACTGGCACCTGACCGGCGACCAGAAGGACGCGGACAAGACGCTGATCTACATCCTCGCGCACCAGAGCAAGGAAGCGGCGGCCGAGTCGTTCAAGAAGTTCCGCGACGACCCCGATTGGGCGGCGGCTCGCACGGCCTCGGAAGCGGCGGCCGGCGGTTCACTGACCATCAGCGGCGGTGTGAAGTCGGAGTTCATGAAGCCCACCGACTACTCGCAAACCAAGTAAGTCATCGCTCGCGGCCATCGCTTCGCCCGGCCCGACCGGTGGCGTTCCACGCGCCGGGCAATGGCCGGGTTTGCTTCATCCCTCAAGTGACCAATTTGGAAAACCATTCCGCCGAACCACCTGCTCCTGCCAGCCGGGAGCTGACCGAGCGCCTGCGCGCCGCGTCCGAGTTGCTGGAGGAGATCGCCCGGGACCGCGCCCTGCTCGCCCAGGTTTCGGGCGAGGACCGCTCACGGCTCGTGCAGGCGGCCGGCCAGGTTTATTGTCCCACCCCGGTCGAGCGCCGGCGGCTGGTCAAGGCCAGCAAACGCCAGCGCAAGGCGGACAAGACCCGGGCCGATGATGAAGTGCTGCACGCAACCGGTATCCGCAAGCTGCGCCAGCAACCGGTTTTTACGACCCCGAATGTCTTTCCGCCGGAGAACTTCAAGCAGCAGGAGGTCACCGATGATCCCGACTTTCGGGAGGTCGTCGAACCGCAGAACTGCTATGTCTGCAAACAGGACTTTCGGCAGATTCACCACTTCTACGATCAGCTTTGTCCGCCTTGCGCGGAGTTCAATTTCCGCAAGCGCACCGAGACCGCTGACCTGCGCGGGCGGGTCGCCCTGCTCACCGGCGGGCGCGTGAAGATCGGTTATCAAGCGGGCATCAAGCTCCTTCGGGCCGGTGCCCACTTGATCGTCACCACGCGGTTTCCGCGTGACTCGGCGATGCGTTACGCGCAGGAGCCGGATTTCGCGGACTGGGGTGATCGTTTGGAAATCTTCGGTCTTGATCTGCGCCACACACCGAGCGTCGAGGCCTTTTGCCGGCACTTGCTAAACACCCGTGAGCGGCTGGATTTCATCATCAGCAACGCCTGTCAGACCGTGCGCCGGCCGCTGGACTTTTATCAGCACATGATGGAGCGCGAGACTGGTGCCCTGCATGATCTGCCGGCGCAAGCGGCCAAACTGCTTGGCGCTTACGAGGGTTTGCGCGGGTATCAACTCCTGCCGGAGGGTGAGCACGGCCTGGTCAAGCCGGGCAATGGGGCGCTCGCGGGTTTGACCCACGCCGCCGAGCTGTCGCAAGTGCCGCTCCTGCCCGACGAATTGACCGCGCAAAGGGCCCTCTTCCCCGAGGGCCGGCTCGACCAGGACTTGCAACAGGTCGATCTGCGCGAGCGTAACTCCTGGCGGCTGATGCTCGCCGAAGTTTCCTCAGTGGAACTGCTCGAAGTGCAACTGGTCAACGCCATCGCACCGTTCGTGCTGAATGCGCGGTTGAAGCCGTTGATGCTGCGCACGCCGGAGCGCGACAAGCACATCGTCAACGTGTCCGCCGTCGAGGGGCAGTTTTACCGGAAGTTCAAAACCACGCGGCATCCGCACACCAACATGGCCAAGGCCGCGCTGAACATGATGACGCGCACCTCGGCGGCCGAGTACCATGCCGACGGGATCCACATGAACGCCGTCGATACCGGCTGGGTGACGGACGAGGATCCGCATCACATTGCCGAACGGAAGCAGACCGAGCATCGCTTTCACCCGCCGCTGGACATCGTCGATGGCGCGGCGCGGATCGTCGATCCCATCATCGCCGGCTTCAACACCGGCGATCACATCTGGGGCAAGTTCCTGAAGGACTATCAACCAACTGACTGGTGACATGAGCGAGAAGAAGCGCATTGCGACGGATGGGGGACAGGCGCTGACGCAGAATCCGTTCGCGAGTTTGAATCTCGAGGGGCTGCCCGACGGCCCGGCCATTCCCGCCGCCCCTGCTCCACCCGAATCCAAGCGGGGCCAGCCCAACAAGAATCGCGGGCGGGTGGACATCATCCGCCAGACCGCGCACCGCGGCGGCAAAACCGTGACCGTGGTCTCGGGCTTCGTCGGGATCGGCCTGCCGGAGAAGGAACAGCTTGCGAAACAGATGCAGAAAGTCTGCGGCGTGGGCGGCACAGTGAAAGATGGCAAAATCGAGATTCAAGGCGACAAACGTGAGGAGGTCGCCCGCATCCTGACCGGGGCGGGCTTCCGGCCGGTCTTTGCCGGAGGCTAAGCGCCCGGGCACGTCGGGCTGATCAACCAGCCAGGAACTTGCGGCAAGATCGCGCTTGCCCAGTTGGATGACCCGGCTATTTTCACGGTGTTCCCCGAAACTCCAATCATTTA
>CAYXDZ010000232.1:0-5898 GCA_964463815.1 uncultured Verrucomicrobiota bacterium
ACCTCGCCGCCAACCCAAATTTGAAAACCAGCCTTTATTCAGCGTCTCCCTAGGTGGGGCGCGTCCATCCGAGCGCCGTCGGCAGCCGGATGGCTGTGTCGATTTGCCCCGTTCGAGGGAAGTTACGGCGGACCGGCCGCCCCACCCTACCAAGGTGGGTGGGGCGGCGCTGCCGCGCCGCCGTGACTTCAGCCGCGTAACGAGCGCAGCGCCGTTCGCGGCCCGGGCAAAAGACGCGGAGCAACGGTCCTCATCTTCGTCCGCGATCTCCGTCGCACGCGGGTTGCGCGCGGCTCCGCCAAAAATCTCTTCAATGCGGGATTTGAATCCGGCGTCGAAGCCGGGTATAGCTCATGCAAGCCATGCACCGCCTGACATTGAATCCGGTTTTCAAAGCCTTCTTCCTGGCCGTCGCGACGTTCGGGATCGCCGGCCTGGACGCGTTCGCCAAGGTTGATTTCAACCGCGACATCCGGCCGATCCTCTCCGACAAATGCTACGCCTGTCATGGCTTTGACGAGAACGAGCGCAAGTCCGGCTTGCGGTTGGATGTCCGCGACGCCGCGTTGGAGCCCGCCAAGTCCGGCTATGCCGCCATCGTGCCGGGGGATTTGACTGAGAGTGAACTCGTGCGGCGCATCGCGACGGACGATCCCGATGACCTGATGCCGCCCGCGAAAACCGGCAAGCCGCTCACCGCCAACGAGATCGCGCTGCTCAAGCAGTGGATCGCCGAGGGTGCGGAGTATCAGGCCCACTGGTCGTTCGTCGCGCCGACCCGCCCCGCGTTGCCCGAGGTAAGCCAGGTCGGCTGGCCGCGCAACGAGATCGACCGGTTCATCCTCGAACGAATCGAAAAGGAAGGGTTGCAGCCCTCACCCGAGGCGGACAAGGCGACGCTGATCCGCCGTATCGCGTTGGACCTTACCGGCCTGCCGCCGTCGCTGGCGGAGGTGGACGCTTTCCTCGCGGACGACTCCCCGGACGCCTACGAGCGCGTGGTGGACCGCCTGCTCCGGTCGCCGCGTTACGGTGAGCGCATGACCGTGGACTGGCTTGACGCCGCGCGCTTCGCCGACACGCACGGCTATCACCTCGATTCCGGCCGGGACCTGACGCCGTGGCGCGACTGGGTGATCCGGGCGTTCAACGACAACAAGCCGTTTGATGAATTCACCGTCGAGCAACTCGCGGGCGATCTCCTGGCCAAGCGGAACCAGGCGAACGCGGAAGATGCGCTGGCGCTGCAAATCGCATCCGGTTTCAACCGGAACCACATGATCAACTATGAGGGTGGCGCGATCGCGGAGGAATACCTGCACGCCTACCTCATTGATCGCGTGAACACGACGACCACGGTGTGGCTTGGGCTGACCTACGCCTGTGCGCAGTGCCACGATCACAAGTATGACCCGATCTCGCAGAAGGAGTTTTACCAGATGTTCGCCTTTTTCAACAGCGTGCCCGAGTCCGGCCTCGACGGGAACTTCGGCAACGCCAAGCCGTTCCTCCAATTGCCCACGCCGGCGGAGAAGCAACGCCTCGCGGAACTCGACGAACAGATCAAGGCCGCTCAAGCCGCCTTGCAGCCGGAGGAGGAAAAGCTGCCGCCGTTGCAAGCCGCCTGGGAGAAGCAGTGGCGCGAACAGCCGCCGGCGAATCCGGCCGACAAGGAGAAGCCCATCGTCGAACTGCTCGCCAAGCCGGCCGATTCCTTGAACGACGACCAGCGCAGGCAGCTCACCAATTTCTATCGCGACAACTTCTCGCCCGATAGTTTCCGCATCGCGCGCAAGGCGTTGAACGATGTGCGCCAGGAGCGCGACCGGGTGAACAAGGGCATTCAGACCACGATGGTCATGGCGGAGATGGATCAACCGCGCGAGACGTTCATGCGCCTCCGCGGCGAATACGACAAACACGGCGAGCGTGTGCAACCCGGCACGCCGGCCAGCCTGCCGCCGCTGCCCGCGACAGAGGTCACCAACCGCCTCACACTCGCGCAATGGCTCGTGTCGCCCGATCAGCCGCTCACGGCACGCGTGACGGTGAACCGTTTCTGGCAGCAATACTTCGGCACCGGCCTGGTCAAGACCGTCGAGGACTTCGGATCGCAGGGCGAATGGCCGAGTCATCCCGACTTGCTCGACTGGCTGGCGACGGAGTTCATCCAAAGCGGCTGGGATGTGAAGGCATTGCAGAAACGGATCGTGATGAGTGCGACGTATCGGCAATCGTCGCGGATGACGCCGGAGATGTTCGAGCGCGATCCGGAGAACCGCCTGCTCGCGCGCGGGCCGCGCTTCCGGCTCAAGGCGGAGTTCATCCGCGACCAGGCGTTGCAGCTCGCCGGCCTGCTCGGCACGGATATCGGCGGCAGGAGCGTGAACCCGTACGCCCCCGGCGATCTCTGGGGCGAACTTTCGCAACGCAGCGACAGCGGCAACTGGACGGCGCAGTTCTTCGTGCAGGATCACGGCGCGGACTTGTATCGGCGCTCGATGTACACCTTCTGGAAACGCACCTCGCCGCCGCCGCAGATGTCCACGCTCGACGCGCCGGACCGCGAGGTCTGCACCGTGCGCAGGCCGCGGACGAACACGCCGCTCCAGGCGCTGGTGTTGATGAACGACCCGACCTACATCGAGGCGTCGCGCAAGTTCGCCGAGCGCCTGCTGCTCGCCGCCCACACGGAGAACGAGCGACTGGCCCTCGCCTTCCGCACCGCCACCGGCCGCGCCGCGAACGACCGCGAACTGGCCGCCCTGCGCAAGGTTTACCATGAGCAACTCGCCCGCTATCGCAAGAACGTCGCGTCAGCGGTGGAGTTGCTGAAGGTCGGCGAGGCGCCGTACGACAACCGGTTCAACCTCTCCGAGTTGGCCGCCTGGACGATGGTCGCCAGCACGCTGCTGAACCTCGACGAGACAATGACGAAAGGTTGAGCCACCACGAATTGACACGAATGAATACGAATCTTTCTCACGAGTTGGCGGCGTTGCACAACCGCCGCGCGTTCTTCCGGCGGGGAGTTGCCGGCCTTGGGGCAGTCGGGCTCGCTTCCTTGCTCAACGACAAGTTGTTTGCGAGCGCCCCGGCCGCGCCGCAGCTCAAGTCGCTCGGCGCATTGCCGTCGTTGCACTTCGCGCCGAAGGCCAAGCGCGTCATCTTCCTCACGATGTCCGGCGGGCCGTCGCACATCGACCTGCTCGATTACAAGCCCGAGTTGAAGAAGCATCACGGCGAGGAGTTGCCCGGCTCGATCCGCATGGGCCAGCGCATCACCGGCATGACGTCCGGCCAGAAATCGTTTCCGTGCGTCGCGCCGATGTTCGAGTGGCAGCAGCATGGCAAGTCGGGGCTCTGGCTCAGCGAATTGCTCCCCAACATCGGCTCGGTCGCCGACGACATCTGCGTGATCAAGTCGATGCACACCGAGGCGATCAACCATGATCCGGCGTTCACCTACATCCAGACCGGCCACCAGCAACCGGGCCGGCCGAGCCTCGGCGCGTGGTTGAGCTACGGCATCGGCAGCGAGTCGAAGCAGATGCCGTCCTTCATCGTGATGATCTCGCAGGGCAGCGGCAACAAGACCGATCAGCCACTCTTCTCCCGCCTGTGGGGCCCCGGATTCCTGCCGAGCCAGCACCAGGGTGTGCGCTTCCGTTCGAGCAAGGATCCGGTGCTGTACCTGAGCAACCCGCCCGGCATCGACCAGGCCGGCCGCCGCTCGATGCTCGATGGCTTGAAGTCCTTGAACGAACTGGCCGCCGAGTCGTTCGGCGATCCGGAGATCAACACGCGCATCGCCCAGTACGAGATGGCGTATCAGATGCAGATGGCGGTGCCGGAACTGACGGACATCTCGACCGAACCACAGCACATCCGCGAGATGTACGGCATCGTGGACAACCCGACCGACGGCGGTTACGCGCGCAACTGTCTGCTGGCGCGGCGCATGATCGAGAAAGGCGTGCGCTTCGTGCAGCTCATGCACCGCGGCTGGGACCAGCACAGCGATCTTCCGAAACAGATTCGTGGCCAGACGAAGGACGTGGACCAGCCGAGCGCGGCGTTGATCAAGGATTTGAAACAGCGCGGTCTGCTGGACGAGACGCTCGTGATCTGGGGCGGCGAGTTCGGGCGAACCGTCTATTCGCAGGGCCAGCTCTCGAAGGACAATCACGGTCGCGATCATCACGGCCGGTGCTTCTCGCTCTGGATGGCGGGCGGCGGGATCAAGCCCGGCATCAGCTACGGCACCACGGACGATTACTGCTACAACATCGTCGAGAACCCGGTCCATATTCACGACTTCAACGCCACCATCCTGCACTGCCTCGGCCTCGATCACGAGCGGTTGACGTATCGTTTCCAAGGCCGCGACTTCCGCCTCACCGACGTGCATGGCCACGTGGTGAAGGGGATTCTGGCGTAGGTGGCCGACCAGGGGTTCAGCTCAACCTGCCCAGTTCCTCCCACAGCATCGCCGACATCGCCATGCCTTTGCGGAAGCAGGTGAGGCTCATTTTTTCGTTCGGCGAATGCGCGTTGTCATCGGGCAGCGAGAGGCCGAGCAGCAGCGTGTCCGCGCCGAGGATTTTCTTGAAGTCGTTCACGATGGGGATTGAGCCGCCCTCGCGCATGAGCACCGCCTCGTGGCCGAACGCCCGCGACAACGCCCGCATTGCCGCCTGCGCTTGCGGTCCGGTCGGTGAAGTGAGATACGGTTCGCCCCCGTGGCCGAGGTCCACCTGGAGGCGCATCGTGGGTGGGCAGATTTTCTTCAAGTGCGCCGCGACGAGCCGCTGAATTTTGGCGGGCTTCATGTCGGGCACAAGCCGCAGCGTCAGCTTCGCGCTGGCCCAACTGGGCACGATGGTCTTGCTGCCGACGCCCTGATAACCGCTGGTCAGGCCGTTGATCTCGCAGGTCGGCCGGGCGGACTTCTGCTCGATAGGCGTGAAGCCGCGTTCGCCGAAGAGCTGTTTCACGCCCAGCAGTTTCTTGTACCGCGCCTCGGTGAACGGAAGCTTTTTCAACTGCCGGCGCTCGTAGGCGGACAGCGGCACCACGTCATCGTAGAAGCCGGGAATGGTGACGCGCCCGCGCTGGTCGCGCAGCGAACCGAGCATCTGGCAGAGGGCCATGGCCGGGTTATCGACCGACCCGCCGAACAGGCCCGAATGCAGATCGCGCGACGGGCCGGTGAGCTTGACCTCCATCGCCGCGACGCCGCGCAACGCGTACGTCAGCGCCGGATGCTTGAGGCTGGGAATCCCGTTGTCCGAAATGACGACGCCCGCGCAGGCGAGTTCCCCGCGATGCTCCTTGAGAAACGGTGCGAGATGATCGCTGCCGACCTCTTCCTCGCCCTCGATCAGAAAGGTGACATCGACCGGCAGTTCGGTGCCGGTCTTGAGAAACGCCTCGACGGCTTTCAAGTGCGCGAAGTGCTGGCCCTTGTTGTCGCACGCGCCCCGGGCGAAGAGGTTGTCGCCCGCGAGGCGCGGCTCGAAGGGCGGCGTGGTCCAGAGCTCGAGCGGATCGGGCGGTTGCACGTCATAATGGCCGTACACCAGATAGTGCGCCCGTCCCGGCCGGCGCGGCGTGGAGGCGAGGATGACGGGGTTGCCGGGCGTGGGCAGGAGCCGCGTGCGCAGGCCGATGCGCTCGCACTCGGCGACCACCCACGCGGCGCAACACTCCATGTCGGGCTGGTGTACCGGTTGGGCGGAGACGCTCGGGAAGCGCAGGTAGTCGCAGAGTTGATCGAGAAAACGGGGTTGGTTCGTGGTGAGGTAATCCAGGACGGGTTGCACGTCCGAAAGTATGGGGGAACCGACTCGTTGACGCCAGTAGGAAGCAGTTGAACGGAGCGGAACTCTCGCTGAA